>JBHHVV010000007.1:0-31297 GCA_046754445.1 Candidatus Nitrosopumilus sp. | reverse complement strand
TATTTTCGAGAAGACTCTGAAGGAAAAATTACCGAAAAAATGATTCCAACTAAATCAAATAAAATTCAGATCGAAATTGCCCCAATCCGACCTCTAAATCACCCTGCAAGAAGAACAGGGCATATTTTTTTGAAGTTCGATAAAGAAATCTATCTTAGTCAAAACTCTGCAGCAAGTATCTTTGTTCACTGCCCAATCGAAATTGGAATTTTTCTGGTGAATAATTCCAAAAAAGAATCTTTGGATTGGGTTACATGTAACCCTTTGAACTCCAGATTTGGATTGTATGGTACTCCCGATACAGGAATTTTATGTAAGTATGCTGAAGTATCGTTTGCTACTGATTATTCGGATTCAATTCCATATGTTGAAGGAGTAATGAAAATTGTAATTGAAAATACTTTAGAAACTGGAAAGACTGTCAGCAAAGCAATTTTTGCTATGACTGATAATTCATTATATTATGAAAATTCAAAAACAATCATTGACGGAATTAAAATCACTCTAAAGAAAAGAGCGGTAGTCAGTATAGCTGATGTTAAGACGGATGCTTTGTCTACGGATTGGGCAAAATCTCCCACATTGGAAACTACTACCATTAGTTCAAGTATGGAGATGGGGCTAGAATGATGCCTTTGGAATTTCTTCAGATCTTATCTGAAATGCAAATTGTTGGTGGGTTAACTGTTCTTTCATTATTAGTTGGAGGAATTATAATGGCATCTGGAATAGTTGTTGCCAAAATTGCAAAATTGTTATTTTTCAAATACTATGCACCTACATTAACAAAAGATACAGCTCAGAATCTCGGCAAATTAATCTACTTTGGAATAATAATCATTTCATTTTTAGTATTTACCTCTAGTACTGGAATTGATTTATCTGGTTTGCTTGTTGCAGGAGGAATTTTTGCAGTAGTAATTGGATTTGCAACTCAATCTGTTGTCTCTAATTTAATCTCAGGTGTTTTCTTAATGGTTGAAAAACCAGCAAAACAAGGTGATTCAATTCAGTTGCCTGATATGGGAATTTATGGAACCTTATTGGAT
Source organism: Candidatus Nitrosopumilus sp. (assembly GCA_046754445.1). Classification (GTDB taxonomy): domain Archaea; phylum Thermoproteota; class Nitrososphaeria; order Nitrososphaerales; family Nitrosopumilaceae; genus Nitrosopumilus. The sequence continues at coordinate 30,248 of JBHHVV010000007.1, read as the reverse complement.
ATTGGAACGTTTTCTAGTAAACTTCGAAAATTTGATGGAACGGTAATTAGAATTCCTAATGAGAAATTTTTTACATCTAATATTAGATCACTTAGTACTTCTACTATAAGACGAGCTGATGCCATGGTGGGAATTGCATACAAAAATGACATCGATGCTGCAATATCTGCTATTAAAAATGAAATTAGACAATCTATGCCATTTGTTCTACAAATACCTGAACCTGAATTCAGAGTTGAAGAATTAGGTGATTCAAGCGTAAATATCCAAGTTTTGATATGGCATCCAAGAGATGATTGGAGTCAAGCTCAGCCTATAATGCTGACTATCATCAAACATGCATTAGATAAAGCTGGAATAGAAATTCCATTTCCTCAACGTGTTGTTTGGGAAGCAAAAGATTAGGTTATGCAGCATTTGTTGTAATTTGTTTTTTGTTTTCTCTTCTCTTCTTAATTAGACTAAACATAATCATTCCAACATTAATTATCGAAATAATTTCAATCAAATCCACCCCGTACAAGAACCAATCAATTACGGGATGAACTCTCGAAACAATTCCTGCCTCTAACATGATGTCTGCATTCCACACCATATGTGGTACTTGAATGAATTGTATAATTGCAATAACAATTATGCTTCCTAGTATTTTATTTTCATACCAGCTCCAAAATTTATTCCATACATTCATGAATAATATTGACGATTAATTCTAATAAAGAATGTGAAAATTAGATTCAACTAATTAGACTGGACTAATAATTCTACGCACAAAAAAAGTTAGCCAAAACTAATTTTTAATTTCAATTTCACTTTTTATTTTTTCTTTTCTAATCCAAATTGTTTTTCCTTTATGATCAATTAATTCTATGTTTAGTTCATTGATTTTATCTCGAATTTTATCTGCTTCTTCGAATTTCTTTTCTTTTCTTAATTCTTCCCTCTTAGTAATCAATGAATCAATCTCGTCTTTTTCTTGTTGGGATATTTTTGGAATTACTAGTCCTAATATTGTCATCATCCTTTCAAATTCTGGCATGATTTCTTCTACATTAGATTTACTTAGAGTTCCTTCTGCTGCCATTCTGTTTGTTTCTTTTACTAGTTTGAAAAATGCTGATAATGACAAGTGGGTGTTGAAATCTGACTCCAGTGCATTATCAAAATCATTCTTAATTTCCTTTAATGTTTCTGAAATCTCTTGACTATCTGTATTGTCAGCATGGATTAATTCGTAATAGCATGTTTCTGCTTGTCTCCACTTTGTAAGATTCTCTTTTAGTAGTTCTTCTGAATAATCAATTGGTTTTGAATAGTGTCCTGATAGGCAAAATAGTCTGATGATGTTTGGCCCCCAATTCTCAAGAACGTGGTTAATTGATTTTATATTCCCCGATGATTTTGACATCTTTTCTCCATTGATTGTTACCATGCCTACATGCATCCAAATCTTTGCAAATTGTGAGCCTGTGCATGATTCTGATTGAGCAATTTCGTTTTCGTGATGAGGAAAAATAAGATCTCGTCCACCCCCATGTATGTCAAAGTTTTCTCCAAGATACTTTATGCTCATAACAGAGCATTCAATATGCCATCCTGGTCTACCTTTCCCCCATGGGCTATCCCATACGGGTTTGACATCTGAGAATTTCCATACTGCAAAATCTAACGGATCGTTTTTTGCCCTGTCAACTTCTATTCTTGAGCCTGATTGCAATTCGTCAACTTTCTTTTTTGATAATTTCCCATATTCTGGAAATTTTGATACCGAAAAATATACTCCGTTTTTAGATGTATATGCAATTTCTTTTTTGATTAATTCTTCAATGAATTCTATAATATCTTGTATGTGCTCAGTCGCTTTTGGATAGTTTGTAGCTCGTTTTACATTTAGTCTATCAAAATCTTTAAAATAATTTTCAATGTATTTTGTGCTAATTTTCTCAGCTGATGTATTCTCAGATTGTGCACGATTTATTATTTTATCATCCACATCTGTAAAATTCTGAATAAACTCAATTTCAACTCCCTTGCTTTCCAAATATTTTCTTAATACATCAAAAACAATTATGGTTCTGGCATGTCCTATATGTGATTCATCATAAACAGTTACTCCGCAAAGGTAAATCTTTACTTTTTTTGAAATGTCTAATTCTTGTTCTGAATTTAGTAGTGTGTCTTGTAGTTTCATACTTGTTCTCTGTATGGTTTTTGTGCTGGCAATCTTTTATGTTCGCTGTTTACATTTAATTTTTGAATTTTGTCAACCAGCGATTTGTCAATTTGTGTAATTTTAGCTGTTTCCTCAGTTGATAATTTTTTCTCATATAGACAGTATAGGATAGAATCTATCTCTTCATATGTTGCACCTAATTCATCTTCTGCTTCATGCTCTTTCCATAAATGAGGACTACTCTTCTTTGAAATGACATTTTCTGGAACTCCTAAATATTTTGCCATCTCTCTCACTTGTAGTTTGTATAATGAAATAATTGGGGCAATATCTGATGCACCATCTCCAAATTTCGTAAAGTATCCAATCAAATATTCGCTCTTATCACTTGAGCCTAAAACTAGATAGTTTTTGGCATTTGCATAATAATATAGAATATTGGTTCTAATTCTTGCACGTAGATTACCTTTTGCCAAATTATTTGGTTCTAGATACATTGAATATTCATTTACAATTGGTTTGATATCTATCAGCTTGTATTCAATTCCAGTCAAAGAAATCATTTTGAGCGCATCCTCTGTTTCAGAACTTGGAGTGATTGAAGTATCTGGCATAATAATTGCCAGAGTTTTTTCTTTGAGTTGTCTTTTGCAAAGATAAGCTAATACAGCCGAATCTATTCCTCCACTTAATCCAAGGATCAATCCCTCTGCATGGCGTTTATCCATCTGATCTGATAGAAACTTTTCAAATGTTTCAGTAATTGAAGCATAATCTTGATTCTTAATTTCATTAATGATGTCTTGATTCAATAACTAATTTTTAATATCTGTGAGAATAAAAATTGTACCAAAAAGAAACAGATAGTTCATTTTGAACATACATTATCCCATATACTCATTTGATATGGTATAATTACAGAATAATCTGTGCCCTACATACCCATACCTAGCACAAGGGAGGGGAACTTTGTCCCTTCTCTTTGCATTTATTATGAACTAATTCTGATTCTTCAAAATCTCAAATGATGTGGTAGCTAATGCTTCATCATTAATTTTCAATAAAATATTGTGAACTCCTATCTGTGAATCATTAGTAATGTGAAACAATGTGTAAATATCTCCATTTCTTGTAGCATACGTGTTTATCTCATATTGTGTTTCATCGGGGAAACTTATCACAAATGTGATTGGCTGTCCTCTGTTGTAGTCAACTATGTGCCCATAAATTATAATTTCTTGATAACTGTACTTTGATTGAGGCTGTTCAAATTCTGGCTCATCTACGGCTATGAATGTTATCTCTTCAATCTCTTCGGCAAACCCAAATTGAGTAAACCCTACTACTAAAAGTCCAAATAGTATGGGAAGGATTGCTTTACTAGACATTACTGTAATATGACTTATTTAGATAAATAAACAAGGGAATAATTCGTTGAAATCAAGCTCCTTTTTGGATCTTTTTTGCTGTTTGAATAATTCTAAAATTAATTTATTTTACATTTAGATGTCGACGTAAATCCCATCATCTCTGGCATCAACTTTGTATGTTTCAAGTTTTACATCTTTGAGATAGTCAGTTAATTCTCCTGTTTTGATATTGTAATGCCAAAAATGTAGTGGACATTCTACAATATCTCCATCTAATTTTCCTGGCGCAATTGAACCATCTTGATGAACGCAAAGATCATCTATTGCATGGTATCCATCTTGATTAAAGATTGCAATTTGTTTTCCATCAATTTTGAAGGCTTTGCCTTTTCCAGAGGCTACCTCACCTTTTTCAGCAATCTTTTTCCAAGCCAATAAATTTCTGTTATGTTTGTCATTTATTTACATTCGCATGATAGAATTTTATAGTGTAATTCAATGAATTGGTCATTGAGCAAAGTTAAGACTAGTGCAAAATTGATCAAAGAAGGAAAATTGTCCTACGAATGGGCTAGATCTCACATGCAAATTCTTGATAATACAATTAATCGCTTTAAAAAATCAAAACCTCTCAAGGGTATTACTTTGGGATTTTGTTTGCATATTACAAAAGAGACTTCGGTTTTGCTTATGGGCGCAAAGGAGCTTGGCGCAACTGTTGCATGCTGTGGTGGAAATCCATTAACCACTCAGGATAACATTGCAGCATTTTTGGCATCTCAGGGAATTCATGTTTATTCTTGGCATGGACAATCTGTCAAAGAATATGATTGGTGCATTGATCAAGTATTGAAACATAGTCCAACCATCCTAACTGATGATGGAGCTGATATGAACATCAAAGCTCATTTTGATAAAAGATTCAAAAAACTGAACATTCTCGGAGCTACCGAAGAAACTACAGCTGGAGTTACACGAATTAGAGCTGTAGAAAACCAAGGAAAACTACGATACCCTGTAATTTTAGTTAATGAGGCTTACACAAAGCACATGTTTGATAACAGATACGGAACAGGACAAAGTACAATCGATGGTTATCTTCGTGCAATGAATTTGCTTATGGCATCAAAACGTGTTGTAGTTGTAGGATATGGATGGGTAGGTCGTGGTGTTGCATCACGATGTCATGGAATGGGTTCTAAAGTTATTGTCACTGAAGTTGATCCTGTGAAAGCCCTTGAAGCTCACATGGATGGATTTGAGGTAATGCCAATGTCACAAGCTGCAAAAATTGGTGACATGTTTATCACTTGTACTGGTATGACTAGTGTAATTAGAAAAGAACACATTTTGCAAATGAAAAATGGAGCAATCATGGGAAATGTGGGTCATTTTGATGTAGAAATTGATAGTGAATACTTGTTAAAGAAATCAAAATCTGTCAAAGAAGTACGACCAAATCTTGATGAGTGTACTCTAACAAACGGAAAACATGTTTATCTGATTGGACAAGGAAGACTTGCAAATTTAGTTGCAGCAGAAGGACATCCTCCAGAAGTTATGGCTCAATCATTCTCAAACCAAATTTTGTCTGTATTGTATATTCTCAAAAATCACAAAAAAATGGAAAATAAAATTATTAATGTTCCTGAAGAAATTGACAGACAAGTAGCAGTTGATGCTCTAAAGGCAATGGATGTAAAAATCGATAAACTTACTCCAGAACAAGTAAAGTATGCAAACAGCTGGTAAAACTTCTTAACCTCAATACAGTTCTTGACAAGTATCTAATGAACAAAAAAGCTATCATTACAAGTGCATTACCCTATGCAAATGGAGAAATTCATCTAGGTCATGTTGCATCAACATATCTTCCTGCAGATGTTACTACTAGATTTCTTAAACTAAATGGAGTAGAGGCATACTATGTTTGTGCATCTGATGATTTTGGTACTCCCATCTTAATTCAATCTGAGAAAGAAGGTAAAACTCCCGCGGAATATGTTGCTCATTGGAATAAACGTGATTATGAGGATTTTTCAGCATTCAACATTGGTTTTGACTATTTTTACAAGACTAGTTCTTCTGAAAACATTGCTTTTGTTCAAGATGTATTCAAAAAATTAAATGATGCGGGTCATATCTATGAGAAAGAAATTATCCAATTTTACTGCAATAATGATAAAAAATTCTTACCTGATAGATATGTTAAAGGAATATGCCCTTATTGTAAGGCTGAAGATCAATACTCTGATCTCTGTGAAAGTTGCGGAAGAGTACCTGATGAAATCACTAATCCTAAATGCTCTCTTTGTGGGCACCCACCTACAAAAGAGAAAACAACTCATTACTTTTTTAAACTAAAAAATTTTGGTGATTCTTTATCTAAATGGCTAGATGAAAATGAACATCTTCAAAAGGATGTAAAAAAATATGTTCAAAACTGGATTAAATCTGGATTAATTGATTGGGATATAACTCGGGATATCACTTGGGGTGTCCCTGTTCCAATCGATGGTGTCAAAGACAAAGTATTCTATGGTTGGTTTGATAACCATCTTGCATACATTTCAACTACAATAAAATTCCTAAACGACAAAGGAATAGATGGAAAAGAATTCTGGAATTCTGCAGACATTTATCATTTTATTGGAAAAGATATCGTATACCATCACTATCTCTTCTTACCTGCAATGAGATTGGGAATTAACAGCGAATACAAATTGCCAGATTACATTCCAACTAGAGGCCATCTTACACTACAAGCAAAGAAAATTTCAAAAAGCAGAAATTGGTACATTGGACTAAAAGAATTCTTGGAATATTATCCTGCAGACTATCTTCGTTTTTATCTTGTTTCCATTAATCCTTATTCTCAAGACGATTTGAATTTTGACTGGGATGATTTTGCCACAAGAATTAATTCTGAATTGATTGGAAATCTTGGAAACTTTGTTAATCGTGCATTGGGATTTACAAAAAAAGCATTTGATGGAACAGTTCCAGAGATTGAAGCATTTGATGAAAAAGATTCTGAAGCTGAAGAAAAAATTAAAAATCTTGCAGGTGATGTAGGCTCTCTTTTGGAACAAAACCATCTTGACAGGGCTTTGAAAAAAATTATGGAGTTCTCATCATTCTTTAACCAATATTTTCAACATAAAGAACCATGGAAAAAAGGTCCAGGTACTGCAAACTGTGTTTATCTTTCAGTTAATGCTGCTAGAAGTTTAGCTATTGCTGCTTTTCCATTCATGCCAGAGTCTGCTCAAAAAATCTGGGAACAATTGGGATTAGATGGCAAAATTGCTGATTTGACTTGGAATGATTTATCCGAATTGAAAATTTCTTCAGGTCATGTTTTGGGAGATGCGTTTCCGCTATTTATCAAGGTTGAGCAATCCGATATTGAGAATCACAAAAAACAGTTAGGACCATCTGAAGAGAAATGAAACCCATACCACGAATTTCTACAAGGGGATATTATGACCTATTTGATGGAAAAACTCTCAAAACTAATTCATACTATCTATATCCAAAAAAAGATTTCAAAAAACTAGTTGGTTCCAAAGAACTTACAATTATGATTCATGGATTGAGAAATGACAATACTGGGGCAGTCGCAAAAGTTTTGCTTGCAAAAAATAGACTTCACAAATTAGGTTATTTGTTTCCGGTAATTGGATTTAGTTATGATTCTAACACTACTGGCGCACACTTGATCAAACATGCAAAGCGGGCACTAGCAGCAGGCCAAATCATTGCAAAGAAAAATGGTCGAAATCTGGGAACATTTCTTGAAGATTTTAAGAAGTCCAGTCCCACAACTAAGATTCGCTTAATGGGTCATTCCTTAGGCTCTCAGGTTATTTTGAGCACTCTGGAATATCTTTCAAAAAAGAAAAAAAATGCTGGGATTGTGGAATCTGTTTATTTTTTTGGCGCATCAATAACAGAAGATGCACCCTCTTCTAAAAAATATGGAAAAATCCTTCAAACTATTGTAAATAAAAAAATTCTCAATCATTATGCTCCATCTGATGAAGTTCTTCAATGGGCTGATAATGAAAAATATGTCAAAGGACCACTTGGTCTTCACGGTTCCATAGGAAAACCAATAAAAAAATATCATCAAAAATTAGTAAAACCAAAAAACCACCGATTTGTAAGTTATGCAGCTGTACTAAACAAATTTCCATAATTTCTAGCGTATGTGCTTAGTACAATTCGTTCGTTAGTCTTTTATAGAAAAAATGTGAATCGTACATTAAAATGAAATCTAATGTGTTATGTTCATCAAATAACAAATCTATTTTGTATCATCTACATATTTTAGATGAATCACAAGAACCCATGCATGATCTTTCAGATTACCCTTGTTAGAATATTATTGAATACTTTTTAGAATTGACCCATCATCTATTTGGAATGACGTTCTCTTTGTCCATGATCTCGCCAATGATTTCAATGATTCCATTTAATTCAAATGGCTTATGGAGAACCTCCATAGCTCCGAATCCTAATAATTCTTCTCTCATCTTTGAATTCTCTAATGCTGTTATCATGATAACTTTGGCATTTTTGTTTAATGTTAAAATTCCTCTTAATCCAAAATATCCGTCATAATTTGGCATTGCTACATCTACTAAGATGACATCAGGATTGTGCCTTGAAAAAAGTTCAACTGCCTCATAACCATTGTTTCCTCTGGCAATAACGTTGACATCATTTAGTTCTAAAAACTCACATAAAACATCCAAATTTGTCGGTTCATCATCTATTACTATGACTTTGGGTTTTTCACTCATGAAAATAATGAGGTGTGATGCTACTTGACTACTAGTTTGTAATATAATACACACAATTCATGTATTCTCAATTTTTGATACTTCTGATTGGTATCCTTTTTCAAAACTTCATAAGAACGACTTTTTTTCCAAATTTATGGTCAAATCTGCCAATTTTGTGGTTTTAGGCAAGCAAGATATTGCATCAGAATTTGGGAAAAAAGGTACTGAAACTGATCTTACTCTTTTTGATAGAAAAGAGTCTGATATCATAAAAACTTGGGTTATTCCAAGTGGGTTTCCTGATAAAATTCAGCCATTATTCCAAGCAATCAATTTAGCAGAATATGTAATATTGTATGTTGATAAATTAGATAAATTCACTGGAGAGCAAATCATAGCACTTGATTCTCTGAAAAAAGAAAAAGGAATTCTTTCACATACATTTGATGTGGATGAATCAAAACTAAATGCAATGATCAAAGGAACTGTAGTTGAAAATTATACAAAAGTTGAGCAAGATAAAATTAAAGAAGAAATGGATAAGCTAGAGCCTATTTCAAATGATGATGCTTCAGAAATGGTAATTGATCATTGTTTTGATGTAAAAGGTGTTGGAACTGTAATTTTAGGTAAAGTGACAAATGGAAAAATAAAACAGTATGATAATTTGAAATTATATCCTGCAGGAATTGATGTTTTGATAAAATCGATTCAAATGCATGATGATCCTGTAGAAGAATCTGTATGTCCTGCAAGAGTTGGGCTTGCAATAAAAGGTGCAAAACCTGATGAAGTTGGTCGTGGTGATATTATTTCTTCAGAGGGTGTTGTAGATGTTAAAACTGAGATTGAACTTGATTTCAAAAAGAGCCCTTTTTACAAAAGTGAAATTGCAGAAAATCAAGGATGTTTAGTCAATGTTGGATTGCAAATCAAAGCTGCAAAGTTCTCTTCAATTTCTCCATTAAAATTAACATTTGAAAAACCAATTGTATGCAAAAAAGGGCAAATTGCAGTAATACTGAAACCTGAATCTCCAACAATCCGTATTCTTGGAAGCGGCGTTATTCAATAGACTGATTTAATTAAATCAAAATTATTGTTATGCTATGCGAGGATTAATGATGGGAAGGTTCCAGCCTTTTCATTTAGGTCATCTAGAATTGGCAAAACAAATCCTTGATGAGTGTGATGAAGTAATTATTGTCATTACTAGTTCTCAGTTTAATTATTTAGAAAAAGACCCCTTTACTGCAGGTGAACGAATTGAAATGATTCATAATTCTCTAAAAGAATCTTCTTTGGATCTAACTCGTTGCTTTGTAGTATCTATTGAAAATCAGTTTAATGTGGCCACATGGGTGTCTTACCTAAAATCTGCATTACCTCGTTTTGATAAGGTGTATAGCGGAAATGACTATGTCTCAATGCTTTTAGCTGATTCTGGAATAACAGTTGTAAAACCTGTATTTTTAGAAAGAACACAATACAATGGAACAAAGATTCGCTCTATGATTATTTCTGATGAAAACTGGAAAGACTCTGTTCCAAATACAGTCTATGATTTTCTTACAAAAATTAATGCTAAAAATCGCCTAGAAGTAATTTCTAAAACAGATACGAATCCTACTGAACACTAATGGAACCTGTACGCGCATGTCCTATTTGTCCCGAATGCGGTTCAAAGAGATTCATTCGGCTTCCTGGCGAAAAGGTCATTGTGAAATGTCGTTCATGTGATAAAATTATTGAAATCTAAATTTCATAGTTAATATTTGCAACATTCATCCCAAAATTATGGCAAAAACATGGAAAGATAACGAAATCAGTCTTGACCCAATAAAGGATCAAACAATTGCTGTAATTGGTTATGGAATCCAAGGTGATGCACAAGCTAACAACATGAAAGACTCTGGTCTTAATGTGATAATTGGTCTTAAGGAAGGTGGTAACAGCTGGAAAAAGGCAGAAGCTGATGGTCACAAAGTAATGTCAGTTGCAGACGCAACAAAACAAGCAGACATTATTCACATACTGATTCCAGATATGATTCAAGGTCAAGTATACAAAGATGAAATCGGACCAAATCTTTCTGAAGGAAAAGCATTGTCATTTTCTCATGCAGCTGCAATCTATTGGAAATGGATTGAAGCACCAAGCAACGTTGATCTAATTATGGTTGCACCAAAAGGACCTGGTTCAAAAGTTAGAGAGACATATCTTGACAATTTTGGAACTCCTGCAATCGTTGCAGTTGAACAAGACTTTACAGGAAAAGCTTGGGATAGAACATTAGGAATTGCAAAAGCAATAGGAAGCGCAAGAGCTGGATTAATCAAAACTGCTTTCAAAGAAGAAGTAGAAACTGATTGGTTTGGTGAACAAGCTGACCTTTGTGGTGGAGCAGCTTCTATGGTAACAAATGCATTTGAAACTCTAGTTGAGGCAGGATATCAACCTGAAATTGCATACTTTGAAGTTTTACATGAACTCAAATTGATTGTAGATATGATTCAAAGATATGGAATTAATGGTATGTGGAGACGTGTAAGTGAAACTGCAAGATATGGTGGTTTAACTCGTGGACCAATTGTAATGGATTCTGCAAATAAAGAGAACATGAAAAAAGTTCTCACCATGATTCAAGATGGTACTTTCAACAATGAGTGGATTTCTGAATATCAGAAAAACGGCAAAGATGCATTTGATAAATACATGAAACAATATGACGAACACCAGATTGAAAAAGTTGGTAAAGAAATGCGTAAAATGATGTGGCCTGATTCCACAGAATAATCTTTTTTCTTATATTTTTCTTAATTTAGAAACACCAGTGTTTATGTGATCTATGATTGTTGGAAGTGGTGTTCCTGGACCAAACACATGATCAACACCAGATTTAATCAAATCTTTATGGTCGATTTCTGGAATCACTCCTCCTCCTACTACTAGGACATCTTTGATTCCTTTCTTTTTTAGTGCCTTTACTACTCTTGGAAATAGGGTTCCATGAGCTCCGTTGAGTAGGCTCATTGCAACAGCATCAACATCTTCATCTTCTGCAATTTGGGCAACTCTTTCTGGAGTAGCAAAAAGACCTGAATAGATTACCTCCATTCCTGCATCTCTAAATGCTCTGCATAAGACTAGGGCTCCTCTATCATGACCATCAAGACCTAGTTTCGCAACCAAAATTTTGATGTTTCTTGATGCAGCTTTTTGCTTCATGATTATTCTCTATTTTGTATGTTTTAAAGGCTTTATTTGATTTTCGTCAATCTATTTTTTTAACTATCCTACTCTAATCTCTTCAAATATATTGATTCAAAAATTAGTATTTGTGAGAAATATCTGGTATGACTGAAGACGTTTGTGATTTTTGCAAAGGTGTCGGTTCTTCATCTTCGAACATTTGCGTATACTGTAATGGGACAGGAGAATGGAATCAAGCTGCACAGGCATATGTGAAAAATCATATCTGTCAATGTATTGTTCTTGATAGAAAATTTTGCCCAGTTTGCAATAAAGCCTGTCATCATGACACAACCCTTAATCCAAAACAAAAAATTGATCCTGGTTTTGGAGGAATGTCTTCTCCTGAAATTACTGCTGTTTCTTAAATTTAATCTAACAAATTATTATTTGATTCAAGTTTTTATCCTACTATCAAAATTAACATACATTTTGACAATAGAACATAAATCAAAATAATAACTTTACTTATTATTTTCATATTGCAATATGTGATCTATATTGATTGTATCTTTTGTCTTGCAAAGCACACAAGTGTCTACTTACTGATTATATCACCTGATTACGTAGTAATAATATGCAAATAGTAAATCAATTAAAAATAGAAGAACCCGAAAGAAAAGACTCTTTTTTAGAAGTTCTTTCAGATAAATACTGTAGACTAATCTTAGAATCCATTATGGACACTCCGAAATCTGCAATTGAAATTTCTCGGGAAAAAACCATTCCTTTGAGTACGGTATATAGAAGAATCCAACTATTACATGACTCAAAAATGATTAGAACATCTGGTGTGATCACTGATGAAGGAAAACGACTCTTTTTGTATAAGAGTAAAATCAAAGCAGTCAATACAAGTTTTCATGATGGAAAAATAGATGTTGATATAGTTTATAACAAAAACTAATCTATTTTTTTATTTTTTAATAACTATGTTCACTAAAATCTTCGCCTAACGCAATTGATGCAATTACTGTTGATTCTGTTGTTTGACATTTCATCTTTGTATCCGGCAAGAATTCATGAAAAATTTCTTGTAGTAATTGTTCGGTGAACATTGACCAACTACTTCCCAATTCATGCTGAATGATAAAATGATGTAGTACACCTTCTACTCTATGATCTGACTTCATGCCAGATGCTCGCATATAATCTTCTAATGTTTCAATACATCTTTTCAGATCATACTTTCCTTTTATGAATAATACCGTGTCTTTAATTACTGGTTTGATAACATTGATTATTTCATCTACATCCTTGGAATTCATATCTACTCCTAGAACATCAAGAATTTTTTTTGGGACTGGTATGATTCCTATTTTATTTGCAAATCTGTCCCATTGAATATATTTCTCTAAAATTTGTTTGGTCATCACATTATGTGATACATTATGATTCATTGCCTCCGTTTCAATCTCTTCCACTAGTTTTACTGGAAGCCTATATGTCACACTACGTGTTTTTTCTTTTTTGGTGGAATGCTGTTGTGATTTGATTGAATCCAATTATTACGTTCGTACTCAAATTGCATATAAGTAAATACGTTTTCTTAAGACTAGTGTTCTCATGATTGATAATTATGGCTATTTTTTAAAAATAAATTACTCATCTGTCTTTTGAGGAGAATTAAGCAAAATAACGCGTTAATTGAATAAAGAAATGGGTCAATATTGTGAAAACTGTGGAAAATTTATGAAAATTTCAGAACTTACACATTGCTCTGATGAATGTTTGTTAGTGTGTATCAAAAATAGTGTTTCTCTGGATGAAAATGGAATCAATGCAATTTCATGGGATGAAAAATCAGATCCTTGGACATAATCCTACCTTGTCAGAAATGGAAAATCTACTTAAAGCCTAAATAAATTACCTCAAACGTGGACGTAATTCCAATTAATTACAAATTAACTTTTGAACCTGATCTAAAAAAATTCACATTTGATGGAACAGAATCAATATCCATAGATTGTAAAAAATCTACCAACATAATCTCTATGCATTGTGCTGAACTTAAAATTATTTCATGTGTTGTGAAATCTGGAGAAAAAATTATCAAATCTACTCCAAAAACAAATGGGAAAAAAGAAGAACTTCAAATCGAATTAAATTCAAAAATTAAAGGCAAAGCAACTATTGATATTGAATTTCAAGGAATCTTAAATGATAGACTGCTTGGATTTTATCGCAGTCAGTATAAACAAAATGGAAAAACAAAGTATTTGGCAACTACTCAATTTGAGGCAGCAGATGCAAGACGTGCATTTCCTTGTTGGGATGAACCTAAAGCAAAAGCAACATTTGAAATTTCAATTGTTGCTGACAATAAATTTACAGCAATTTCCAACATGCCTGTAAAATCTAAGAAAAAAATTGGAAGTAAAACGCTTTATACTTTTGGAAAAACTCCTGCTGTTTCTACATATTTAATCTATCTTGGAGTTGGAGAATTTGAATACCTTACAGGAAAAATTGGCAAAATTCAGATTAGAGTTGTAACTACAAAGGGAAATAAATCAAAAGGGAAGTTTTCCCTGGAATTAGGCAAACAACTTCTTACATCATACGAAAAATATTTTGGAATCAAATATCCTCTACCAAAACTTGATCTTATTGCAGTACCTGACTTTGCTGCAGGCGCAATGGAAAATTGGGGGGCTATAACTTTTAGAGAAACAATTCTACTTTATGATCCTAAAACATCTTCAACTAGAACTAAACAATTCATTGCAGAAGTAATCTCTCATGAAATTGCACATCAGTGGTTTGGGAATTTGGTTACGATGAAATGGTGGAATGATTTGTGGCTAAATGAAAGCTTTGCAACTTTTATGGCTACAAAATTTGTTGATAAATTCTACCCTGAGTGGGACTTGTGGAATCAATTTGTTGAGGATGCAATGAATGTCGCAATGGGGCTTGATTCTCTTAAAACCACACACCCAATTGATGTCACAGTAAATTCACCTGCTGAAATAAGAGAAATTTTTGATGCCATATCCTATGATAAAGGTGGATGTGTGCTAAGAATGCTTGAGCATTATGTTGGAGAGCCAAACTTCCAAAAGGGTCTCAAAAAATATCTCTCAGATTTTAAATACAAAAATGCACAAGGCCAAGATTTGTGGGATGCGATTGGTAAGGCCTCTGGAATGCCTGTATCTTCAATGGTTCATACATGGCTAAAACAACCTGGATTCCCACTAATTGAAATAAATCAAGATGGCAATACACTGAAACTTAAACAGAAAAGATACTTGCTTGAACCTGAAAAAAAATTCAGCAAAGGTTTGTGGTCTATTCCGTTATCGCTGGGTATGGAAAGTGAAATTTCTAAGAAACTATTTTCTACCAAATCTACCTCATTAAAACTTCCAAAAAACACCGTAGGCTTTGTTGCAAACTATGGACGAAAAGGGTTCTACCGTGTAAAATATGATGAAGGCATTTTACTTGATTTGAAAATGTTAGTAGATGAAAAACGTCTTCCTGCAATTGACAGATGGGCTGTTCAAAATGATTTGTATTCCCTCTGTGTTTCAGGTGATGAACAAGTAAGAAACTATCTTGACTTTTCAGATGCATATTTTGATGAAGATAGTTATCTAGCTTCGGTAAATGTTGCACACAATTTAGCATCATTGTATTTTCGTGCATTTGATGAAAAATTCATAGAAGAAATTAGAGGATATGCTGTAAACTACTTTAGGAAAATCTTGTTTAATTTAGGTTGGATTCCACAAAAATCAGATAAACACACAGATGCATTACTTCGTTCTTTTGTAATTTCTGCATTGGGAAAAATGAATGACGATGACGTTACAGAAGAAGCACTTAGAAGATACAAAAAATTCCTAAAAACTCCTAGTTCTGTATCTCCTGATTTAATTGAACCAATATGTTCTATTGCTGCCTGGAATGGAAATTCAAAAACTCATGCCGAACTTACCACATTATACAATAATGCAAAAACTATGGAAGAAAAACTTCGATTCCTTGGGGCACTATGTGGATTTAAAGACAAAAATCTCTTACTTAAAACACTTAATTTTTCACAGACCTCGGAAGTCCGTTCTCAGAATATGCAACTACCAATAATGAAAATTGCAGCCAATCCCTATGGTGAGAAGGTTTTATGGCCTTGGTTGAAGAAAAATTGGAAGAAATTAAACAAAAAGGTTGGACATGGAAATCCTCTCTTTAATAGAATAGTTGCAAGTATTGCATCTATTGCTGATGATTCTATGGAAAAAGAAATTAAACTCTTTTTCAAAAATAACCCTACTCCAGGAACTGAAAGAACTCAAACTCAAACACTCGAACGAATTAGAATTAATTCCAAATTACTTAGAAGGATGAGAAAAGAATTCAAAGATGGCTAAGAAACTTGGACCTCCAATATTTCTTGGAATCTTTACAGTTTTAGCTTTGGTTTTTTTACTTGGTGGAGGTACTGATGATAATGATGTTCTTCGTCAAACGTTTCAAGTGAATGCTGTATACTATGACGATGGATATGTTGAAATCTCATATCTTGACAAATCTGATAAAACTATTTCAGTCGTAATGGAAATTTTGGGAATGGAAGAATCATTTCAAAAAACATTTACTGATTCAGAATTTATTGAAATTGTGCCATTTCCAAATGTTCCAAAATATGGTTGGGCTATTCATCCCATAGTTTTAGAAATTGAACATGGTGAATTAGGTCACATCCAATTAAAAACTGAAATTCATTTAGTTGATGAGCCTTTACCCCCTGTAATCTACTCAAGACCTTAGATCAGATACAAGATTTTATTGCACCTCTGAATCTAATTGTATGTTGGATTTACTTGCTGACTTAAAAAAAGGTAAACGTGGGGCTATCGCAAAGGCAATCACTATAATTGAAAATGATCAAAAAGAAGCAAAAAAACTTGTAAAGAAAATTTTCAAAGATACTGGAAATTCTATTATAATTGGTATCACCGGACCTGCAGGAGCAGGAAAAAGTTCTTTGATAAATAAAACTACGGTGGCAATGAAAAAATTAGGCACAAAACCTGCAGTTTTGGCAATTGATCCTACTAGTCATGTTACAGGTGGTGCAATACTTGGAGATAGAGTGCGTATGACTGAATCTACGGATTCTGGAACTTATATTCGAAGTATTGCATCAAGAGGTGCAACAGGTGCGGTGTCTCGTTCATTGAGAAACAGCATACGTATTTTAGAATATTCTGGATTTAATCCAATAATCATTGAAAGTGTTGGAGCTGGACAGACTGAAGTTGAAATTTCAAATATTGCTGACATTACAGTTGTTGTCTTTAATCCAAACACCGGAGATAGCATTCAAACTATTAAAGCAGGTTTGACTGAAATTGGAGATATTTATCTTGTTAACAAAAGTGACCTTGCAGGAACAAACCAGCTATTTGACGCAGTTAGGGACTTTATAGGAGATTCAGAACGAAATCCTGTAATATTAAAAACATCTGTTAAAAAGAATTCCGGAATTACAGTATTTGCAAAAACTCTCAAAGATATGATGGCATCAAAAAAGAAATTAAAGAAAGATAAAGATTTGGAGAGATTAGAGACAGAACTAAAAGATATTGTTTTAAGTAACATTAAAGAAAAGATTGATGACATGTTATATTCTGATAAATCATTCTCAAAATATCTTAAAAAACTACAAACAAAAAATATAGACCCCTTTGATGCAGGAGATAAAATTACAAAATCTTTGTTAAAGTGATAATATGGGCGCAAAAAAAACAACGAAATCAAAAATTCCTGACAAGCAGATTTTCACTGATTCTAACTTTCCCGTAAAACGCATTTATCAAAAATCATCTAAAAAGAGACCTGTAGAGGATGCAGGAAAATTCCCCTTCACACGAGGAATTCATCCTGGAATGTTCCGTGACAGATTCTGGACAATGAGACAGTATTCCGGATTTGGTGATGCAAAACTTACCAATGAGCGATTCAAATTCATGCTTGAAAAGGGACAAACCGGTCTTAGTATGGCATTTGATTTACCCACTCAGATTGGCTATGATTCTGATTCTCCTCAGGCTGAAGGAGAAGTCGGTAAAGTAGGCGTTTCAATTACGTCAATAAAAGATATGATGACTGCCTTTGATGGAATTCCGTTAGGAAAAGTTAGTTCCTCTATGACTATTAATTCCACTGCATCTACATTACTTGCTTACTATATTGCAGTTGGAGAATCACAGGGATTCAAAAGTCACGAACTTCGAGGTACCACCCAAAATGATATTTTGAAAGAATACATTGCAAGAAACACGTACATCTATCCTCCGCAGCCATCAATGCGATTAATTGGAGATATGATAGGCTATTGTGCAGAAAAAGTTCCTTCATGGTATCCTGTATCTATTTCTGGTTATCATATGAGAGAAGCTGGTTGTACTGCAACACAAGAAGTTGCATTTACTTTAGCCAATGCTATTGCATATATTCAAACATGTTTGGATAAAGGATTAAAAATTGATGACTTTGCACCACGTCTTTCCTTCTTCTTTTGTTGCACGATAGAATTCTTTGAAGAAGTTGCAAAGTTTAGAGTTGCAAGAAAGGTTTATGCTAAAATTCTTAAAGAAATGTTCCATGCAAAAAATCCACGTTCCCTACAATTAAAATTCCATACTCAAACTAGTGGTGAATCATTAACCGCACAACAACCTGATAACAATATTGTTCGTGTTGCAATTCAAACAATGGCCGCAGTAGCTGGTGGAACTCAATCACTTCATACAAATTCTAGAGATGAAGCATTAGCACTTCCAACTCAAGAGTCTGCAAAAATTGCACTTAGAACACAGCAAATTGTGGCTCATGAAAGTGGTATTACAAAGACTGCAGATCCACTGGCAGGATCGTATTATCTTGAAGAATTGTGTGATCAAATTGAAGACGGGGTGTGGAAATACCTTAAAAAAATCCAAAAAATGGGCGGTTCAGTCAAAGCAATTGAAAAAGGATTCTTCCAATCTGAAATAAGACAAAATGCATATCGTCTTAAGAAAGAGGCAGATGATGGTGAAAGAATACTTGTAGGTGTTAACAAGTATGCTGAAGAAGAAAAACAACCTGATTTACTCAGAATTGGAGGCAAGGTTGAGATTCAACAAAAAAAGACACTCAAAAAATTACGAACTTCACGAGACAAAAAGAAATGGGAAAAAGCTCTTTCTGCTATGCAGAGTGCAGCAGACACTGAAGAGAATCTGATGCCTTACATAATCACAGCCGCTAAAGCTTTTGCTACTACTGGCGAAATCAGTAATTCTTTCAGAGAAGTTTTTGGTGAATATCGTCCAAAAGAGGTCTTTTAAATGAAGATTGATCATATTGCAATTGCAGTAAATGATGTAGAAGAATCTGCTAAAGTGTATCAACAAGCATTAGGTGTTGATAGTGTAGAATTTGAAACAGTAGAATCTGAAGGCGTTAAAGTTGCAATTATTCATCTGGAAAATGGTCGTGTTGAATTAATGCAACCAACAAATGATGAAAGTCCAATCAAAAAATTTCTAGATAAAAAAGGACAAGGGCTACATCATATGGCTTTGGAGACTAATAATATTGAAGGTGAAGTAGAACGAATGGAAGGATGTGGCATACAATTCTTAGGTCAAATCAGACCAGGTTCTGCAGGAACAAAAGTTACTTTCATTCATCCAAAATCCCTTCACGGTGTACTTGCAGAACTCTGCTCTCATCCTAAAGAATAACTATTCCATCATTTTCAAAGTATCTGACGCCGTAATAATTCCAACAATTTTAGATTTCTTTGAAACCAGAATGCATTTTGAATATCTAATTAATGGAACAAGAACATTTGCTGGTGTGTCAAAATCTACTATGGGTGGTACAGGATCCATTGTATCTGCAAGTTTTGCTTTTTTCAATTCTGATTCTCCTAAATCTGCTAAATGTTTTACAATTCCATCTTCAGATACTACTCCTACCACTTCGGAATTATTAAAAACAGGAATTTGACTAATTGATAATTGATGCATTTTTTTGATTGCGTCATGTAATGTGTTAGTTGGTTTTAGTTTAACTATGTCTTTACTACAAAAATCACCAGCAGTATGTGATGATGATTCTCCCTCTAATTTAGCAAGACTATCGAAGATCTTCTTTGCTGTTTCATAACTTGGTTGGCTTCGTCCTGATTCTATCTGATTAATCATAGATGTACTGACTCCTGTCATTGTGGCAAGTTTTTTTTGTGTGATTCCAATTTTTTGTCTAATTTGCTTTATAGAATCAATTCGTGGAAGCAATTCATTTTGGTTTATCTTGATTAGTTTTAAAATCTATAGTTTTATTGAATTACTTTTCAGCCTGTCATTTTTAGATTTCTTTGATTAATGATTTTATGCTAGAAATTGATTCAGGGTTTAACTCAATTTCTTTATGTTCTTCTTTTACATGTTGAGTTACTTTTTCCATTATTTCTTCCTCAGATTCTGCAGTTGCAGACCATCTGCAATCTTTTCCTGCATCTGAACAACTAATGCTTTTTGCCATAATGAAATCACATTGAACTAGTGTTTATTTATTTTTTCTTTGTTTTTGTTTTTTTTGGTTGCTCAATTGCAGCTTGTGCAGCAGCTACTATTGCAATGGGGATTCTATGTGGTGATGCACTAACATAACTTAATCCTGCTCCATGACAAAACTTGATGGAATTTGGGTCTCCTCCATGCTCTCCGCATATCCCAACTTCCATATTTGCTCTAACTCCACGACCTGCGGCTATGCCGATTTTGATTAAGCTTCCAACACCATTTACATCAATTGACTGAAATGGATTTCTTTCTAGTAATTCTTTCTCCATATATTCTGGTAAGAATTTTCCCTCGACATCTTCTCTACTGAAACTAAATGTTCCTTGAGTTAAATCATTGGTACCAAAACTAAAGAATTCTGCAGTATTTGCAAGTTCATTTGCAGTAAGCGCTGCTCTGACTACTTCAATCATAGTTCCAAAGTTTATTTTTAATTTCATTTTATGTTTTGATTCTGTTTCTTTCTTTATTGAATCATAAATTTTCTTAATGTGGTTTAATTCTGCAATACTGCTAATCTGTGGTATCATAATTTGTGGATGTGCTTTGACTTTTTTCTTTGTCAACTCTACTAATGCATCAAAGACTGCACGGATTTGCATTTCATATATTTCTGGATATGTAATTCCTACTCTTACTCCTCTATGTCCCATCATTGGATTGATTTCTGCAAGTTCTCTTGCTCTTTTTAGTACAATTTTTGCTTTATTGGCCTGATCTGTTTCTCTCGCAGCTTCTAGTTTCTGGATTTTTTCCACTAACTCCTCTGGATTTGGCAAGAATTCGTGTAATGGTGGATCAAGCAGTCTGATTGTAACTTCAAATCCTTCCATTGCTTTTAGAATTTCAATAAAATCACTTTTCTGTAATTGACCTAATTTCTTCAATATTTTATTTCGCTCTTCAATATTTTCTGCCATGATCATTTCTACAAATAAATTAATTCTGTCGCTTCCGTTGAACATTCTCTCTGTTCTACACAATCCAATTCCCTGACCTCCAAACTGTCTTGCAAGTTTTGCACCTTCTGGGGTATCTGCATTGGCTCTAATTCCAAGAGTTTTTGTTTTTTGCGCCCATTCTAAAATTTGTTCAAAATCTTTTGTTACTTTTGGTTCAACTGTTGGAACTTCTCCTACAAATACAATACCCGAACTACCATCAATAGAAACTGTTTCTCCATCTTTAATGGTAATTCCATTTGCAGTGCATGTGTTGTTATCATAGTCAATTTTTAATTCTGTACATCCTACTATGCATGGTTTGCCCATTCCTCTTGAAACAATTGCTGCATGAGATGATTTTCCTCCCAAACTAGTCAAAATACCTTCTGATGAAAAGAATGCAGGCACATCTTCTGGTTTTGTTTCTTTTCTAACCAGAATAACCTTTTTTCCTGAATCTCCAAGATCTATTGCTTTTTTTACATCAAATACTACAATTCCGCTTGCAGCTCCAGGTGAGGCTGCAATTCCTTTTGCTAACTGTTTATGATTTTTTAATTTTGACTCATCCATCGTTCTATGAAGTAATGCTTCTAATTGCTGTGCAGGAATTCTTGTCAATGCTTTATTTTTATCAATTAACTTTTCTTTTACCATATCTACTGATGTTTTTACAAGCGCCGCCGCACTCATTTTTGCAGTTCTTGTTTGTAATAGGTAGAATTTACCTTGCTCAATAGTGAATTCAATGTCTTGTGGTTCTTTGAAATGCTTCTCTAATTTTGTACATGCGTTACTTAGTTCCTTGTAAGATCTTGGCATTTCTTTTTTTAGTAATTCTACATTCTTTCCTGTTCTAACTCCTGCAACAACATCTTCTCCTTGTGCATTAATTAGATACTCTCCTTCTATCTCTTTTTTACCATTATGACCATTTCTTGTGAATACTACTCCTGTTGCACTGTCATCTCCCATGTTTCCAAATACCATAGTTACAACATTTACTGCAGTACCATTAGCAATGTCTTTTGTAATGTTGTTTTTTTCACGATAAACTATTGCTCTTTCTCCCATCCAGCTTTTGAAAACAGCTTCTATTGCTAATCCTAATTGTTCATTTGGCGTGTCTGGGAATTTCCTCTTTGTATGTTCTTCACAAATTTTCTTATACTCTGAAACTATTTTTTTTAATGATTCGACATTTAGCTTACTGTCATCAGTTACTCCTTGTTTGGTTTTTGCAGAATCTAACACATGATCAAACTTTTCATCATTTACGCCAAATACCACTTTGCCAAATAGTTGAATAAATCTTCTATACGAATCCCATGAAAAACGCGGATTCTTTGTTTGCTCTGCAAATCCTTCTACTGTCTTTTCATTTAATCCTAAATTCAAAATCGTATCCATCATGCCTGGCATCGATATTGCTGCCCCAGAACGTACAGAAACTAGTAATGGATTCTTAGTCGAGTTCCATTTCTTGCCTGTCTTTTTTTCCATTTTTGCAATATTTTTCATAACTGCTGGCATGACATCTTTGGGCAGTTTTCTGTTGTTATCATAATATTGATTGCAAACTTCAGTGGTAATGGTAAATCCTGGTGGTACTGGAAGTTTAAGTCGTGTCATCTCGCTTAATCCTGCCCCTTTTCCACCTAGCAGCATTCTTTTTTTGCTATCTGCCTCTTCAAATGCGTAAACTGGTTTTGTTTTAGTCATACAAAATTTTGTAAATTTTTTGGCTTTTTAAACTAATGCCTTTGCAAATTCAGAAATTATATCATTCCAGTTTTTTGCTTTAATTATTCCACTGGCAACTAAGATCCCTTTTGATCCTAACTCTGTTGCTTTTGATACGTCTTCTCCTGATACAATACCTGCACCACAAAGTAATTTTGTTTTATTTTTTGAATTATTAACTATGCTCGCAGCTTTTGCAATCAATTCTGGTTTCTCTTTTGAAACTGCTTTTCCTGAACCAATTAATTCAGGAGGTTCTATGGCAATAAAATCTGGATTTAATTTAGTATATTTTTTAACTTCTGAAATGTCTTTTACACAAACAATTGACATCATTTTCAATTCTTTTAATTTTAAAACTAATTTTTGAATTTCATTACTTGATATTCTATGTTCACTATGATTGATTAATGAACCTTTGACTTTGGATTTTTTTAATAATTCTGGAATTATATAACCTGTCGTGCTTCCTATTTTGGAATCATCAATATGTTGAGCAAAAATTGGAATTGAACTATTAGATACTACACCAATCAAATGCTGCGGCGGTGCTATTGCAATTTTTACTTTGAATTTTTTAGAAATTTTTTCTGCTGTTTTCACAAATTTTATAATTTTGTCCCCTGAAATCTCTTCATAGTTTTTACAATTAATAACAAACATCTTTCTTTGAAAATTTCAACATTCTATTTAATTCTTGATTAGATTTGCTTTGCTTTGGATAGTCTGTCGTAATTCTTTTTCATTATGAGCACAATCATCATCAAAACTATTGCTGCAATATTTGTGCCTATGATAAACACATCTGATACTATGATTCCATAAATTAACCACAAAATTGCACCAGCTGAAATAAAGATCATTAGAAATTTTGAAACATCTTTGAGACTTTTTGTTTTGTACCCTTTGTAAATTTGCTCTACCCATCCTGTGAGAATCAGGATTCCTGCTGCCACTCCTAATATTGTTAATAGTGTCCCATCAATTTCCATTTTTTTGTATCAACTCCAAAAAAATTCGTCTAATCCGGTCTGTTTTGGCTTTCCTAAAATTGTGTCAAAATCTAAATCCATTGAAGAGGTAATCTGCTCTAATGTGGATTCCATAAATTCCATATACTTCTTTGAATCTATCTCTTCTTTTTTTGCCATCTCTACTGGTTTTACTCCTGGCTTGTTTAGGATTTTGATGTATGCAATCCTGTCTCCTTTCTTCACCTCTCTAATTGTTTCTAGCTGTTTCGCAGCTCTGATGTGCTGTGGAATTGTTTTCACATATTCTGATGGTGCTTTGCTAAGCATTACATTAAATGTTAATTCTTCTAGTGGAATTTCTTTTGCTTCAACTTTTTTGCCACATATTGCAATCTTTTCTGAGATTTCTTTTTTTGCTTTTTCAAAATCTTCTATTGTTTGAACTTTTGATAACACATCAAGCAATTCGTAAAATAAATTTTTGATAAATGGTGGGGTGTGTGACTTTTTACCTGTAAGGCCTTTGACATCTACTTTGCCTTCTTTGGTTACTCCTAGATAATTCTTCTTCCTGTTGCTCAGTACACAATATCTGTATGTTTTATCAATTTCTAAATCTACACCATGATCTTTTTTTGCTTGCTCAATAACTGTTTGAATTTGTTCTTTAGTTGGATTTTTTATGAACAATGAATCTGTATCTCCATATAGAACTTCGATTCCAGCAGATTCACATTTTTTGATTGTCTCTAAAATTGTATGTCTTCCAATTGCAGTAGTGGCTTCGGCTGCAGGTAGAAAGTACAACGGAAATATTTCAGCTCCCATTACTCCATAGCTAGCATTTAGTATGACTTTGAGTGCTTGACTTACGACAGTGTACTGCTGTTTTTGTTCATCTGTAAGTGTTTCTTTTTTTGATAAACTTTTGTAATAATTTACTCTCAAGTCCCTTAGAGATCCAATAATCATTGATGTAAGGCCGTTTTTCTTTGTGCAAGCCCAATGATTTGTTCCAGGAATGGTATTTTTTTTGCATTCTTCATGTGGGCATCTTACTGTTTCATATGATAGATTCCTGACTTTTATGATGCTAGGATACAGACTAGCAAAATCCATCACTACTACGTCAAAATGTATTCCTTCTTTTGGTTCAACCACTAGTCCTCCCCTGTATTTTTTATCTTTGATTACTGCATCAGACATCACCCCTTCGGATCTTCTTTCTAGTTCTTGCCTTTTTGGAATTAGACAATTTCTTTTCCTGTGTTCATAATACAATAAACTTCTAATCCATTGAGATACTCCCATTCTAGCAATGTCGTCAATCGGCATTCTACCTATTCTTGCAATGATTATGAGTAATTTCATTAGTAATTCGCTGTTAAAACTAGTAAGTTCGTATGTTAGCAAGGCATCATTGTAACAATAATTTGCAGTCTGGTAAAGAGTTAATTCATCAAACTCTAACCCATAATCTATTTTTTCTTTTCCAAGTAACGCCTTTGATACGCTGTTTAACGAAAAGTTTGTATATTTTTGGCTAAAGGCGTAGATTTGAAATGATCTATTTGAGAATGTCCGATACAAATCAAGATGAACTCCGTGTTTTAATGTTGCAGAATCTCTCATCATGTAAAACGGATTGTCTGAATTCTTGATTCCAAGCCTTTCTGCTCTGTTATACAAATATGGTAAATCAAATTCATCTCCATTGTATGTTACGACAAATGGAAATTCTTGAATTATTTTAAATGCATCAAAAATCATTTCTTTTTCTTTATCTATATCATAAAATGTGACCTTGATGTTTTGCTCTAATTCGTTTGTTCCTTGCTCTGTCTCTTCTGTTCTAAGTACAAAAATTTGATCAAATCCCTCTGTACCTTTCATTCCTATTGCAGTAATTTTTTTTTCGGCAATTTTTGGATCTGGAATTCTTCCAATTTCAGCTTCAACTTCTATGTCTACACTTAATCTCTTTATTTTTGGAATTGGTTGATTTAGAAGGTCTGCCCATTCTGAAACAAATTTTTTAAATTCTGCCGCATTTACCATGCTTTCGCTATCTACTTTATCCCAAAGCAAACTCTTCAGAGCAATTTTTACTTCATCTGAAATCTCTAAATCATGCGCTAGGATTTTTTTAT
Organism: Candidatus Nitrosopumilus sp.; assembly: GCA_046754445.1. Classification (GTDB taxonomy): domain Archaea; phylum Thermoproteota; class Nitrososphaeria; order Nitrososphaerales; family Nitrosopumilaceae; genus Nitrosopumilus. The sequence goes on along the minus strand of JBHHVV010000007.1, from coordinate 4,261 downwards.
CTTTAATTTCATAATACTTTCCAATGATTAACTTTCTATCATAAAGATAATTTTCATAATACTTGATGTCTGATTCCCATGTTTCGATGACATTTCTAATGCTTTTGTCTCCTGTAGTGCCACCAATTGCTAGAGGGTCTGCAACTGTAATCTTTGACATGTCAATTTCTTTATCTTTGATCAAATCATAACGCTGAACTGTTTTGATTTCTAAAATATCATCCCTTTCCTGAAGAAAATCTAACTCGTCTGGTGCAAGTCTAGAGTAGCAGTATGGTTTGTGCCCGATCTCATCTTTCCATAAAAACAATTTTTGTGATTCTGGCTCATAGAATTTTAGCACTGCAGATTTTGAATTATTATCATATGTTGCTGAAACTAGCATGGATGGGGGCATAGATTCAATTTCAGATTCAGTCACGTTTACTTGCATTTTTTCATCCAGAGTTGTATTTGTTTACTAGTTCTTGTGCCCATTTCACAATTTTATTTTTATCCAACTGAACAACATCAACTCCTGCCTCTTTTAACAAATCAAAGTCAGTTTCAGGATACGAATCAAGACAAACAAATTTTTTAATCCCGATAGTAATTGCCATTTTTGTACACTCTAGACATGGAACAAATGTAGTATACAGCACAGCTCCTTCAACTCCTGCCTCAATTCCTAATATGGCACAATGCATTATTGCATTTGCTTCTGCATGATTGCAAAGGCATCTATCAAGTGAAGCTCCTGATTCTATTTTTCCTTCCATTCTCAATTGACATCTCTTACAACCTCCATCAAAACAATTTTTTATTCCTGGTGGCGTTCCGTTATATCCTGTAGCTAACTGTCTGTGGTTTCTGACAATTACTGCACCTACCTGTCTTGTCATGCAGTTTGAACGCAACTTTGCAAGCTCAGCTTGTAGCATAAAGTATTCATCCCAATTGGGTCTTTCAAAAGTACTCACACAAATTCTGTTTGACTGTTCAATATATGGATCACGTTATGTTTGGCTCATTAGCGATCAAATTTTTACTGTATGTGAGAAATCCTACATAAACTTCTTTAACTTCCTTTCAAACTGTAACTTGATGGCAAGTTATACTGCTGAAGTAGCAGCAATTCATAAAAAATTCAATGCTGCTGTAAAACGAGCAAAGACAAAACAATCTCTAAACAAAGCATACAGTGTTCACAAAAAAGCACATGAACGTTTATTGAAAAAACATCTCCGTGAGGAGACTGCAATGATTAACAAAGCAAAGAAAAAATTGGAATAAACTCCGTTTCTTCTTTTATTTTTATTATTTCACTGATTTTTTCTCTATCTCTTCTCTATTTTGCAGAAGAAGTAGAGAATTTGAGCCCAAAATTGGCTAATTCTGAATAAGTAAATTGTTGAGTAATGACTAATTTTTTACTATACGAAAACATAAAATCAATAAATTGTAATTTTTGCTAGTAGATGAGTCAATTTCTTGAGAAAAAATATGTTCAAAAAAACTCAATAGAGAAACGAGATTATCAGGTAACTCTTGCAAACCAGGCAATTCGGGAAAATTGTATTGTAGTTTTACCTACTGGTCTTGGAAAAACTGCTATTGCGCTTCAGGTAATTGCAGAATATTTGTCTAAAGGCACTGGAGGAATTTTGTTTTTGGCACCAACAAGAGTTTTGGTTAATCAACATTATGAATTTTTAAAAGAAAATCTCACTTTAGATGATATATCATTAATAACTGGTGAAGACACCGTTCAAAAACGAACCAAACTTTGGAATAATAGCATAATTTGTGCAACTCCTGAAATTGTAAGAAATGATCTGAATAGGGAAATTGTATCTACTGAACAATTCAACCTCGTAATTTTTGATGAAGTTCATAGGACAATTGGTGATTATGCATATTCTGGAATTGCTGAACGCTTTGAAAATTCATCTGCACGTATGCTTGGAATGACTGCCACCCTTCCAAGTGAAAAAGAAAAAGCAACTGAAATTCTCACAAAACTTAGAATATCTAGTGTTGCAGAAAGAAGAGAGGATAGTCCTGATGTAAAACCGTATACTCAAGAAACTCACACTGAATGGATTAACGTGGAACTCCCACCTGAATTAAAATCCATTCAAAAATTATTGAAATTGGCATTGAATGAACGATATGACACTCTAAGAAAAAACGGCATAAAATTAGCTGAACAGCAATCACTTTCTGCTCTACTAAGAATAAGACAATTTGTATTAAATCAAAATAGACGTTCTGCAAAACCTCTTTTCACTGGGATACGAATTCATTATGCATTAAACATTCTAGAAGCGCATGGCATCACTCCATTTTTAAAATTTTGTGAGCGTGCAAAAGTCAAAAAAGGTGCAGGTGTAAAAGAACTCTTTGAGGTAGATCCTAATTTTACTAAAGCAATGGATATTGCAAAAGATGCCCAATTGAAAGGAATAGAACATTCTAAAATCCCAAAACTTAAAGAAATTCTTGAATCTGTTCCTGGAAAGGCATTGATCTTTACTAGCTATCGCGACTCTGTAGATTTAATTTTCAATAAACTAACAGAGATGGGAATTACTGCAGGAATTTTAATTGGTAAAGCTGGAGAATCTGGATTAAAACAAAAAAAACAGATAGAAACAGTTCAAAAATTCCGAGATGGAATTTTTCAAGTACTGGTTGCTACCCGTGTTGGTGAAGAAGGCCTTGATATTGCAGAAGTCAATCAGGTGATTTTCTATGATAACGTGCCTAGTTCAATTAGATTTATTCAAAGACGAGGGAGAACTGGAAGAAAAGATACTGGAAAACTTGTAGTTCTTATCGCAAAAAACACTATTGATGAAACATATTATTGGATAGGAAAGCGAAAAATGTCTGCAGCTAAAACTATGGGGGATAAGATGACTAAAGTTTTAGAAAAAAATCATGCAATTGAATATGAAAAAACCGGATTGGATGTTTTTCTTTAATTTTTATATTCTTTAATAATTTGCTCTAAAATTTTTTGCTTTCTTTGAATTACCTTGTTTTTCATTTTTGATTCTAAATGATGAATACTACTATTTTTTGCTATCAGTAAATTTTCAAATCTGACATCAAATTGATTTTGTAGGAATTTTTCAACTCTATTGAATTCTCCTCCTAACTCTAAGTTTGTAAATGCTTCTTTAGCTAAATTATTCATGGATTTTTCCATGTATGAGAGTAATTCATCTAATGTGTTTTCAGTTAGCACCATGATTTATTCACATTTGATATTTCAAAAAACTTTATGTATTTAATTTTGTTTTTTTTCGATTAATAAATTGACTATTGTCTAAACTCTTTGAAATGATGGCATATTGGTTCCAAATCTAAATAAATCAAACGACATGAACAAATTGATTAAAAAGAAAACGAATTTCATAATAAAATTAAAGCAAATTTTAAAAAATCACTAGGAAAACAAATACTGTTGTGAATAAAGTAATCCAGTCAAAATTAACATGCTAAAAAACTATGCAAATCTCTTGATTATGTGGTACCCAAATTCTGTTTTGATTGGTTCTGAAACCTCGCCAATCTGAAGATTGAATGCAGCATCTTCAAATGGTTTAACCATCATTCCTTTTGTAAAATAACCTAAACTTCCATCTTTTTTTGCACTTCCTGAATCCATTGAAAGATCTTTGGCTAGTTTTCCAAATTTTTCACCTTTTTTAATTCTCTCTAAAATCTCAAGTGATTCACTTTGTTTTGGAACAAGAATGTGAGAACACTTTATCTTAACTGCCATAATTTTTTCATAGTTTTCTATTTCTTAATTGTTTCTTTATTGCTATTGGAGAATTATATCTATTGTCTGTGGAGTATTGTTTTGTTCAAATGATTAATAGAATTCTTTTTATTATATTATTCAAATATGAATTTAAGATTGAAAAATGGCAACTCTCCATCATTATTAGTCAGATTTATGTTTGAAGGTGACAAAAAATCTGAAATTGCATTACTGACGTTTGAACAATATTCAAACATTAAAGATCTACCCATAACGAAAGAATGTAAAATTGTTAAAAATGAAAGACCTACCTTATCTGAAGTAGATGTTGCTGCGTTGGAGGCAAAAATTGCAGAAGTTTTTTCAAAATCCAAATCTCACACAGAATCTCTTTCAGAATAACATTCTTAATTTTTCTAATTTTGATGTCTTTTTTATAAAAAATCTATAAACTATGCCGATAATTTATCTAATCTGAACTTATTCTGTTTCGTAAAATAAACAAGC
>JBHHVV010000006.1:0-31427 GCA_046754445.1 Candidatus Nitrosopumilus sp. | reverse complement strand
CCATTAACAAACCATTTCGACCATGGAATTCCTTTAGAAACATCTAATGTTTTTGTAAATGGTTTATCCCACACTATTCCAAGATCATCATTAACGGATTCCCAAAACCATTCTAAATTATTTTTTGATTTTTGAGATAATTCTTCTATTGAAGAAATATTATGTTTTTGCATAAATTTAAAAATATTAGATTCATGGATTTGTTTTTCACTTGGAATAAATTCAAAATTAGACAATATTCAATTTTTAAAAACTTAATCCGTGTAAAAAGATTTTTTGGTTTATGAAATATCTATTCCAAGACGCCTTGCACATGCAATAGCAGACTTTCCGTCATCTTCAGTGATTCCAGATTTTAGGAATTTTTCAGACCAACCAGTTTTGATATTCATTGTCTTTTCTCTATAATATTCACGTAAAATAACGCCTATTTGCGCATCAAGCCTATGTCTAGTTGCATCATTCATGCCTGATTGAAGAGTGGTGGAATCTGAAGTAGATAAAATTTTGATAAATTCAATATCCTCTAAAGAAAGTTTGGCCATTAGAGTCCAATCTCTTTTTTAAGTAAATCTAAAGTTAATTTAGGATCTGCTTTTCCCTTTGTTTTTTGCATTACTTTTCCTACAATATAGTTAATTGTTTGAGGATTAGATTTTGCTTGTTCAACTGCCTGTGATTCTTCTCTTACAACTTCTTGAATTATTTTTATTAATTCTGATTCGTCTGAAACATTTCCTAAATCTAATTCATTCATTACAATTGACAATTCTTTTCCAGATTTTACAATTTCATACAATGCATTTTTTGCAGAATTTCTGGAAATTTTTCCGGTTTGTATAGAATTTGCTAGATCTCTTAAATGATTTGCAGTAATTTTTGATGCTTCACGTTTTTCCCTAGTATCAACTAATCCCATCAAATCAGTTGTGATAATATTTGCAATCTCTTTTGCATTAGAATCTGAATGAGATTCTTCAAATAAATCAGAATAAAACTTGTCAGATGACAATACATCAGCTACTTGTACAGGCATATTGTATTTTGAAATATAACGTTCTTTTTTTGAACTAATGCTTTCAGGCATTTGAGATTTGAGATTATTTTGAATACCAGGATCAATTGTAATCCAAGGTATGTCCCCTTCTAAGAAATATCTATAATCAAGTTCTTCCTCTTTGGAACGAGATGAAATGGTAATTTTTCTTTTATCATCCCAATGACGAGTCTCTTGAACAATTTCAATTTCTCTGGAGTGTAAACTTTCTTGTCTTGTAATTTCAAAATGTACTGCTTTTTCCAAATCATGAAATGAACCAATATTTTTAATTTCAACTTTTTTGCCACCTTCAATGGACACATTAGCATCTGCCCTCATTGCTCCTTCTAAGGTTGGATCAGATACGCCTAGATTTTCAAGCAAATCCGATAAAATATTTAGAAATTCTCTTACTTGTTTTGGACCCTCAAAGTCAGGCTCAGTTACGATTTCTACGAGTGGTGTGCCTGCACGATTATAATCAACTAGCGTGATTTGATTCTTTGATGAACTTCCTTCGTAAATTAATCTCCCAGGATCCTCTTCTAATTGAATTCTAGTAATTCGAATCTTCTTATCCCCTACCATAATGGAACCTTGACCCCCAACACTTGTGTTGCCATAAATATTAAGTTGGGTAAGCTGAAAATTTTTTGGTAAATCTGGATAAAAGTAATTTTTTCTAAAAAATGCAATCTTTTCAGGAGTAGAACAGTTAAGTGCCATTGCAATCATTGTTGCTTTTTTGACAGCTTCTTGATTTAATCTAGGTAAACTTCCCGGCAGTCCCATACAAATTGGACATATATTTTCATTAATTTCAAACTCTCGATAGTTTGCTTTACATGGACAAAATAATTTACTTTCAAGATTTGTTAGTTGACAGTGTATCTCCAATCCAATCTTTGTCATATAGAAACCTCCGGTAGTTTTACGGTACTCTCAAGGGCATATGCTGCTTGAAGTAACGATTTATCTTCCATGGAATTTGCCATGATTTGCATACCAATTGGTAAGCCATTAGACATTTCAAAAGGAACTGAAATTGCGGGTTTCCCTGTCAAATTTGCAGTAATAGTATTGATATCAACTAAAAACAATGAAATGGGGTCATCTATTTTTTCTCCAATCTTAAATGGCAAGATTGGAACTGTGGGGGCAATCAAATAATCATATTTTTTAAACATTTGATTGATTTCTTTTGTTAGTTTTTGTTTTACTTTTAATGCTTTTAGAAAATATTTTCCTGCATGTCCTGAGGAAGGAACGAAACCCCCAAGAATCATTCGTCTTGTAACTTCTGGTCCAAATTTTGTTCTAGCCTTTGAAATGTAAGAGTTGAATTCATAACCTTCAACAGGGAAATCATACCCATAAAGCAAATTATCATATCTTGCCAAATTACTTCCAGCTTCTGTTGCAGTGATTGTATAGTATGATGCAACAGAATATTTCACCATATTAAGAGAAACATCTTCACATGATGCCCCTAAATTCTCAAACTTTGAAATAGCATTCTTTGTTGCAGATAAAACTTGAGAGTCTATTCCCTCTCCAATCATCTCTTGAATAACGCCTATTTTTTTGCCCTCTATGCCTGCATCTATATTTGACAGATAGTCTTGGTTTTGATTTTTGATAGTAGTATCATCATTAGGATCTTTACCAGAAATCATATTGAGCATAAATGCAGTGTCTTTTACAGTTCTCGTAATAGGACCAATTTGTTCAATACTATTAGCATATGAAATTAAACCAAAACGACTGATCAATCCATATGTCGGCTTGTATCCAACAGCACCGCAAAAACTTGCAGGATTTCTAACAGATCCTCCCGTGTCAGAACCTAATGATGCAATACACTCAAAGGCACTTACTGATGCACCACTACCACCAGAGGAACCACCTGGAACATATTCATGATTCCAAGGATTGTGTGTTGGACCATAAGCTGAAAATTCAGTAGTCAGTCCCATTGCAAATTCATCAAGATTTACTTTGCCAACAAATATGGCATCTTCTTGTTTTAGTTTTGAAATTACCGTAGCATCATATGGTGCAATAAAATCATGCAACATCTTTGATGCACAAGATGTTCTAGTATTCTTGATGCAAATATTGTCTTTAATGGAGATTGGCATCCCAAAACATTTACCGACTTTTTGGCCAGACTTTATTTTCTTATCAATCTCTCGTGCATTATCAATTGATTGTTTGTTTACATACAAAAAAGCATGAAGTGAATCATCTATTTTTTCAATTCTCTCAATGGTCTTTGCAGTAAAATCTTCAGCAGATATGTTTCCATTTTTGACTTCATTTACATACTCTAAGGCAGAAATTTTTAGATTCAATTATACCATCTTTGGGGCTCGGACATACTTTTCTTTGTAGTTATTTAATTTTTGAATTAGATTATCCTCATATGCAACAAATTTATCTTCACGTAAACTTGAGAGAGGGACATCTTTCATTAAAATCTCTTCATCATTAATTCCCGCAGAATCTAAAATATCAAAATAATCAATCATTGCATGAACTTTATCTATGAATTCTTTATGATCATGTACATCAATTTTCATTAATTTTGTTACTTGTTTAATTTCCTCTTCTGTAACCATGTCAATTCCCTACGGTGTTAATCTGTCAACATCTCTTGGATAAAATGTTACATCTCGAATATTTTCTGTACCTGTAAGTGCCATAATTAATCTCTCAAGGCCAATTCCACAGCCAGCATGGGGAGGAACACCATAATCAAATGCGCCAAGATGATATTCAAAAGCATCTGTGTTCATTCCTTTGTTTTTCATTCTCTCTGCCAATTCATCTCTTTTTTCAATTCTCGTACTACCAGATGATAATTCCAAATCCCCAAACATGAGATCAAAAGATTCAGAGATTTTTGGATTTGATTTGCTATCTTTTACATAAAATGGCTTAGGTGATAATGGCCAATCTTTGATAAAGTAAAATCCTTCAAGGCCGATTTTCTTAAGATTTGACGGATACAAATCATCACCCCATTCAGTTTTTGCACCAGCTTTTTTCATTCTCTCTACCAAATCATCATAAGCATATTGGGGAATTGAATCAGGAATTTGTGGTACAGTCAATTCAGAATCAGGATTGTCTTTTACATAATCATTGACAACTTTGATTGTAATTTTTATTATTTCTTCGATTCTGTTCATTACATCATTGTAATCAACAAATGCTTCCTCCAAATCAATAGATATTGCTTCTGCGAGATGACGATTTGTTCTAGATGGCTCTGCTCTAAATATAGGAGCAATCTCAAATACTTTTTCAAAACTCATTGTTAGTTGTTCTTTATACAATTGGGGACTTTGAGCTAAGAAAGCTTCTTTGTTATAGTAAAATATAGGAAATAGAGCAGCGCCACCTTCAGTTGCAGTTGCAATCATTTTAGGAGTGTTAATTTCAATAAATTTTTGATTAGCAAAATATTCTCGGATTGATTTTAAAACAAGACTACGGATTTTGAAAATATGTTGTAATGTTGTTCTTCGAAGATCAATCGGTCTAACCTCTAATCTAGTATCAATATTTTTCACAGTTTTTGCAGTAGGCTCAAAAGGAGGAATTTTTTCAACATTTGAGAACACCCTTAATTCTGTTGGGATAATTTCAAAGCCACTTGGTGCCTTTTCTGATGCTTTAACATTTCCCGTAATAGCAACAGATGAATGAGCTTTTAATGAAGAGATTTTTTCACGGATCTCATCTGGACAGTCTCCTTTCTTTGCAACAATAGAGATATTTCCATTTTTGTCACGAATTGTGGCAAAACTAATGTTTCCATGGCCCCTTATAGTGAGAATCCAACCCATAACGGTAACTTTGGTTCCATCCATGGTAGAATTAATTTCATCAGAATAATGAGATCTACGTAAATTTCCTAATTCAGTTTCAATCATAATTTACTTTATTCCATATTTTATGGTGTAATTAATTTTTACACAATTTCAATGCATCAGATTAATTTTCATAATGCTTATAGCCTGCAGTAATTTCATCTGAAATTAAGATGGATGTCTTGATTTTGCTTGTAATTGCAATGTTTATCATTACTGGTGGATATGTTGGATATCATGCCATGCAACAACCAGTAGAAGAAGGAGAAGTACATGATATTTCTACAGAGTTAGAAATCCTAGATGAAAAATTAGGAACAATTCAAGTATTTCAAAAGTCAGATCTGACTAGTTCAATAATTTAAATTTCAGACACAGATTTACATTAAATTACCTGAATTTTGAATGAATTCCATGGTTCTTTCAGATAAAGAAAAAATTGTAGCAATTATCTCAAACGGAATTGCCGTTTATTCACTACTGTTAGAAAGAGACAATCTTCCAGAAAACACAACCATGTATGACTTTGTTCTTAAAGTAGTTCCAGAAGATATCAAATCTCAATTAACCAGTGAATTGGTAGATGAGGTTTTTCAGTACGTTACTTCCGCACATAGTTCATAAGGTACAAAATACAATTAGAAACATCATGGTTTCAATAGCAACATTAGGATCTCATTGTGCATTACAAGTGCTAAAAGGGGCCAAAGATGAAGGATTGAAAACAATATTAGTTTGTGAAAAAAAACGAGAAAAACTTTATCGTAGATTTCCATTTATTGATGAATTAATTGTAGTTGATTCCTTTAAAGAAGTACTAGATGAAAGATGTCAATCCATTTTAGAAAAAAACAATGCAGTGTTGATACCACATGGAACATTAATTGCACAAATGAGTTCTGATGAAATTGAATCAATCAAAACCCCCATCTTTGGAAACAAATGGATTCTGAGATGGGAATCAGACAGAGAGATGAAAGAAAAACTCATGAGAGAGTCAAGTCTACCAGTTCCCAAACCAGTGTCAACTCCAAACAAAATTACCAAACTTGTAATTGTTAAAAGACAAGGAGCTGCTGGTGGAAAAGGATATTTTTTAGCTGCTAATGAAAACGAATATCATTCTAAAAGAAATCAATTGATTGAAAACGGTACAATTTCCAAAGATGAAACTCTTTACATTCAAGAATATGCTGCAGGTGTTTTAGCATATTTACAATTCTTTTATTCTCCACTCAAAGAAGAGTTGGAATTCTTTGGTGTTGATCAAAGACATGAATCCGATATCGAGGGACTTGCAAGAATTCCATCGGAACAGCAATTGAAATCAAACAAGGTTCCGTCATTTAATGTGATAGGAAACAGTCCACTCGTTTTACGAGAATCATTATTAGAAGAAGTATACAATATGGGAGAAAATTTTGTGAAAGCATCAAAGAAAATAGTGACACCTGGAATGAATGGTCCATTTTGTATTGAAGGCGTATATGATGAAAATGGTAAATTTACATCATTTGAATTCTCCGCAAGAATTGTAGCAGGAACTAACATCTACATGGACGGTTCACCATATTATTCTCTATTGTTTAATGAATCAATGAGTATGGGTAGAAGAATAGCTAGAGAAGTTAAAACAGCTGCCGAAACAAATCAGATTGACAAAATCACAACATAACTTTTAAAATTATTTTGCAGTTACTTCCATCCCATGTTGTGATTTAATGATATACTTGTCTCTAATTTTTACACTTATCCAATCAATTATCAAGACAGTTACAAGTACAACAAGCATGAAAATTGCTGCTTTTCCATATTCAAAGAATTTGATGTAATTGATAATGTAAAAGCCAATTCCTCCAGCGCCAACAAGGCCTAGAATACTGGTTTGACGTACATTGTAATCAAACATGTAAAGCATTTGACTGAGAAGATGTGAAGCTGATTCTGGAATTACGACGTAACGAATTAACTGCCATTTTGAAACACCGATTGAACTTACAGCATCCATAGGATCAGAATCTATGGTCTCAATTGCCTCATATTGCAATTTTGCAACAAATCCAATAGTGTACATTATGATTGCTAAAACTCCTGCAAAGGGTCCCAATCCAACCATAATTACAAACAATATGGCCCACAAGATAGACGGAAAAGTTCTAACTGCAGCTAATAAAGCACGAGTTGGAGCATAGATGAATCGATTATTCAGATTTCTAGCCGCAAGCATGCTAAGAGGCAACGCAATTGCAACACCTACAATGGTTCCAATAAATGCCATTTGAATAGTTTCAAACATTGCCCAAAGTGCAGTTGGGACGTATTTTGGTTCTACTTGTAACATATCTTCAACAACAATTGTAACATTTGGAAGTCCTTCGATAAAGTCTACAGGATTTGCTCCTACATCATATGAAGCAATTACCAATAACGCAATGATGATACCAATGATTATGTTATTTTTTGGCGTCATCAGCATACATCTCCATTATTTCATCACTGTTCAAATCACCTGTTTGAAAATCAACTATAGTATCACCTTCAACACCAATTTCTAAAATTTTTTGTCCTTCTTTGATTACTGCTACTCTATTTGCATATTCCAACGCTAGTTGGATGTCATGATGAACCATAATTGCAGTTAAATTCATTCTTTTTTGAGCTTCAGAAATTAAATCCATTATTTCTCTGGCTGTCACATGATCTAACTCTGAAACAATTTCATCGGCCAATAAGATTGTGGGTTTTTGCATTAACGCCCTAGCTATAGCTACTCTACGTTTTTCACCACCACTAAGCATGTATGCTTTTCTGTCTTCTTTACCAGATAATCCAACTTGAGAGATAATTCTTTCAGCTTCTCTGATTTCATGTTCAGGGAATTTTTTTAACATGGATTCAATTTTAGACAATCTAGGTAATGCACCTATCAAAATATTTTCAAGAACAGAGACATTTTTTACTAATCCTAGACTTTGTGGAATATAACCAATAGTGTGCATCATTTTCTTAAATTTTTTATCATTCATGTTGGGTGTCACATAATCGATTTTGATTGTTCCTTTACTTGGAATCATCATACCATTCATTAATTTGAGTAAAGTTGATTTTCCAGAACCCGATTGACCAACTATCGCATAATTTGTGCCCTTATCAATTGAAAGGTTAATACCTTCTAAGGCAAAACTCCTAGAGTCATATGATGTCCATACATCATTCATCTGAATTATTTTATTTGTAGCAATTAATGAAAAAGAAGGGTTTTTGGTCATCTGAATTTGTTTCATTTCAAGAATTCCAGTTTTTATTTGCTCTTGTTGTGTTTGTCAAGAATCAACTGATCAAGCCCTGTTAAAGCATCAATGAAGGTTCCAAAATCGCCAATATGCATGGTGGTGGTGGTTGGAACAAGTGCTTCAGCACCATACAGATCCGTCAAAATGTAATTTTTCTCATCGTAGTTGAGTTTGATCATGGAATCAACTAATGCATTTTTGGTAGCATCTGACATATCAGCACTTACCATGAACACATGTGATGGAACAGATCCAATTGTAGTAACTGGACGTAATTTTGCTTGATCTTCTAATTCAAGATATTTTTGTGGAGCAATATCTGAACCAAATGCAACATCAACATTTCCATTGAGTAACAATTGTAATGCAGCCTTGTAACCTCCCGCAAACGTATAACTTTCAAAGTTATTTGCTAATGCAGATTCCAAAGCAACTATATCATCACCTTCAACGGTAACATAACCTTCAGTTACAAGAGTACCCATAGGTCTAACAAAACCAGATGAACCAGTAATGCTAGTAAATGCGACTTTTTTGCCAACAGTGTCTTCTAATGAATTAATAGAATCATTATTAGCTAATGTCCAAACTGTTGCTTGGTAATTTACTTTACCTTTAACAAGTTCTGCCAATACAGCTTCTGCACCTGTTCTTTGATGAGTGATCCAAGCAGGTCCAGTATCCATAAATGCAGCATCAATGTGACCAAATCTCATTCCTTCAATAATGGTCTCATAATTTGTGGGAACAACAATTTCAACATCAACACCAAGTTCACTCTCTAGAAACTTTTCAAATGCTTGAGCCTTTGGAGTTAATTCATCAGCTTTTTCAACTGGAATAAAACCAATGGTTATGGTATCAACATCAATTGTATTTGATTCAGATGAAACGTCAATGACATCATTTTCAATGAGGAATTTTATTCCATTTAGAAAGGTGGTATCATCTACAGTGCCATCAGCCCACCAGCCAGCATTTGATTTTATCCAATCAGGAACTAAACTTTCTGCTTGTGCGTTCTGGGCTAAAGGGATTGTTGCAACACCAATTACTGCAATTACAGCAATCAATGCTAAAGTTGTTTTTCGTTTCATGATGTTCTAAAAATATTAGGAGAAGATAAATTATTTAAATCACGTATTCATTCCAAATTCTCATTCTAACTCTATAGAATGAGAATATTATAATGCAAATTGAATTATTTTGAAAATCTATAAATTTGATTTTGGGTTTTCAGTATTTGGATATAAATTCAAACTAGGTTCAAGATTATCTAATGTGATTTCTACCTTTCCAATTCGACTCCTATATTGTTTGATTTTTTTGCCTTCTGAAGAGATTACAAATTTATCAACTTCAGCAAGAGCAAGATCCTCCAGAGTAGATAGTGTTTTGTAAACTGTAGATAGGGAGATTTTTAATTCTTCAGCAATTTGTGTTGCATCTTTGGATTCATTTTTTACAGAAAACAATACTGCCCTTGTACAAACATTACTGAGAGATTCAATGATTTTTTGAGTAATATCAAATTCAGATAATTGAATAATATTAGATTCTGTCAAAAAATCACCTAATTAGATACCAATGTAAGAGTAGGTTCAGGTTTTCTGATAGAAATGTCTGCTTTGCTAATACGACTCCGATAAACTTTGTATTTTCTTCCTTTGTCAGAAAGCATCCATTTTTCAACTTCAATTAGAGTAAGTTCTTCAAGGTCTGTTAATTTTTTGTAAACTGAACTAAGAGGAATTTTTAATTTATCAGATAGTTCTGCTGCAGTATTGCCTTTTTTAATAATAGAGAATAAAATTGCGCGAGATTCAGAATCAGCTAATGCCTCTATTACTTTTTGAGTAATATCATATTTTTTTAATTGTGGCAATGTAATTCGTCTTGACATGCAAATACCAGAAATATTGTACGTATATTTAAACGAGATGTTAATGTTCTCATTCTAAAGAATTAGAATAATCACGTATAAGAAGAGGTAGTTTCTTTGTGATGAGAAAGACGATTCCAAAACAAGCCCAAAATTAATCCTATTGAAATCCAAAAAGAAGTTACACCCAATACAGACATGAATCTAAATTCATTTACCAAATTCATAGGAGCATTGATTTCATCAGGATTTTCCGGCATTGCAAAAAATACTACAGAAATAAAAACACCATACCCAATTAGGGATACAAGTTTTTTATTGTTTTGAAATTTCTTTGACAATTTATAAAATCCAACGGCTCCAAATCCTGAGATAGCGATGAATGACAAATAGAGAATTGCTCTTAAGACTACAGTTTCAGAATCACCTACAGTTGGAGGATTTGCAGGATATTTCAAAAAGGGTATCAAATATAGTGTAAACCACATAATGCCAGATAATATTATAGCTTTTTTGACATCATTATTTCCAGGCAATGAATTTCTAGATAACGCAAAAACAATTCCAAATAAGGAACCTACGGATGTTCCCAAAATCACACCTGCAAGAATTTGTCCACTTTTTTGCCATACTCTATACCCTTCATATTCTACCCAAAATTCTGGTGTGTCTTCTTCCTCTCCAGATTCAAAAAGATTTTGATTTTCAATTCCGATTGCCTGATCAAGATAGGGTTCTACAATTGCAAAATTCACAGTTCCATGAATTAAACCTGCAAACGCACCTGACACTATAACAATAATGATAAAAAGAGATGTTTTCATGAGGGGAAACTCCTAATGACAGGGAAATCCTGCTGCGTGTCTCATATCATGAGTAAGTTCATGGATGTAAAGATCAGTAAATGCTTGATCACCATAAACTAAACTAAAGATATGTCCTTGATCAAATCCTACAACAAATAATCCTGCTGCAAAAACTATTGCTAGTGCAACTATTGCTAGTTTTGAAACACCAGTCTTGGACACATTAATTTGTCTTGATTCAGACATGATTGATGCACAATTTGAATATATTTAAGCACTTGGATAATTTATCCAATTTATAAAAGAATTTAGAATAGAGAATTGTTGACTCATTAAACTGAAAAAAAATATTCAAATTTTACAAAATATTGTTGCAAGAAAAGGTTCCAGTAAACTTTTGACATTTAGTATCCCACATGTATTAAAAGCACTTCAAATCTTATCAAGAGAACAATTTGTTAGCAGAGCAACATTTGGAAAAGAGATCCATTTAGGAGAAGGTGCAGTAAAAACTCTGATTGCACATCTAAAAGAAGCAAAAATTATAGGTTCTAAAAAATCAGGTAGTTTTCTAACAGAAAAAGGTCAAAAAATAATTAAACAAATTGAGGAAACTATGCCAAATGAGTGCTCTGTAAAAAAATGCAAATTAATTCCTGCAAAATACAATCATGCTGTAATTCTCAAAAACTATGCCTTTGCAATTAAATCAGGTTTAGAACAAAGAGATTATGCAATTTTGTATGGATCAACAGGGTGCATTACAATTTTGTTCAAAGAAACAAAATTTGTATTTCCAGGTGAAGATAAAGATTGTTTTGATTCAGATAAAAAAACAAGAAAAAATATTTTGGAGAATTTAGAACCAAAAGAAAACGATGTCATAATCATCTCATCATCAGATGATCAATTTGTTGCAGAAATTTCTGCAAAAAATTCTGCGTTATGGACAATAGCGACAAGTTAAGGAAGGTATTTAGTTGCAGTATTTTTTTTTAAAATATGACACGACTTTATCTTTTAGCAATTCCAGTAATAATTGGAATTTTTATAGGTGTATTTATGACATCGTTTCCACAAATAGAGAATAACTCTACATCAATTACAATTTCGAAATTAACTCAAAATGGCTCACCAATAATGGGAGATGTAAATGCCCCAATCACAATTTTAGAATGGGGCGATTATCAGTGTACTTTTTGTTATAAATTCCATCAAAATACGTTAGACATCATTAATGAAGATTATATCAAAACAGGAAAAGTAAAACTTGTTTTCAAAGATTTTCCACTTAATGGTCCTGATTCATTGCTAGCAGCAGAAGCTAGCTATTGTGCTCATGATCAAGGAAAATACTGGGAGTATCATGATGAATTATACAAGAATTGGGGAGGAGAAAGAACAGGATGGGTTTCAAGGGATTCTCTTGACAAATTTGCATCAGCGGTGAATTTAGATTTAGAAGAATTCAACAAGTGTCTTGATAATAAAAAATATCAAAATAAAGTCACTACACTTCATGAATTTGGGGAAAAAATTGGAATTGATGCAACACCCTCATTTTTAGTATTCAATGAAGAGAAGATTGTCAAAATCAGAGGCAATCAGCCATTAGAAGTGTTTCTAAAAACATTTGATGAATTATGATTTTGAAAAGATAGATGTGAATCAATTAATATTTGTAGATAAAGGAGAAATACAAATGGGGAAAATAAACATAGAAAAACAAGATTCAGTTAAACTCTATAAAATCAGAAAGACATTAGAGGAATTATCAAAGAAATCAGGTAGAGGTACTGAGTTAATTTCAGTGTACATACCAAAAGGAAAACAATTACACGAGATCATAGGTACACTTCAACAAGAACAAGGAACAGCTGATAACATAAAGTCTGATCTTACAAGATCACATGTTGTAGATTCTTTAGGAAAAGTTGTTCAAAGGTTGAAACTTTACAAAAAAACTCCAGACAGAGGATTAGTAATGTTTTGTGGAGCCCTTCCACCTGAAGAAGGAGGACCACTAGGTAGTGAAGTTGTCACAGTTTGGGAGGTAGATCCACCAAAAGATTTGAATCAATATCTGTACAGATGTGATGATCATTTTCATGTTGATATTCTAAAAGACATGTTAAAAGATGACAACTTAATTGGATTTTTAGCCATTGATGCAAAAGACGCAGGTTGGGGGCTATTACATGGTGACAAAATCGAAGTGTTAAGTCAAACAGGTTCTGGTGTTGCCGGTAAACACAGACAGGGAGGACAATCTGCAAAAAGATTTCAAAAGCTTCGAGAGATGGAATTAACATATTACTATAACAGAATTGCCCAAACAACAAGAGAATACTTTATTGATATTTATCCAGTTAAGGGATTAATTATATCTGGACCAGGTCCAACAAAAGAGGACTTTATCAACGGAAATTATCTAGAATATAGATTACAAAATAACATAATATCTACAATTGATTCATCTTATTCAGGTGCAGAAGGTATCAGAGAAGCATTTGCAAAATCTTCTGATATTTTAGGGAATTTTAGAATGGTGGAGGAAAAAAAGTTAGTAGAAGACTTATTCCGAGAAATCAACAGTAATACTGGAAAAGGTTCCTATGGACTGCAAGAAGTGATAGATTATCTCAAGAACAACGTGGTTCAAACTTTGATAATCACTGACAATACAAATCTTCATCGAGTTGAAGGAAAATGTAAGCGGTGTCAACACATTCAAGAAGACATAATTGAACGGCCTTTAGTTATTCCAAAAAAAACAGAATATACTAACAAACCATGTCCAAGTTGCAATGCAATGGAAGTAGAAGTCAATGAACAAGATATTGTGGACTATTTGGAATTATTGGCAGCAAAAACAGGAACACAATTAGAGGTTGTTTCAGGCAGTGCAGAACATGGAAACATGCTTGCTAGTCTTGGAAAAATTGGTGCAATTTTGAGATATAATCCGGGTCACTCTAAATAAGAAAACTGCGAATCTTTTTTGCAAGTTCTGATAGTTCTTCATTACTTGAAATTTGACGTTTTGTCCATACAGTTCCTTTGTTATTGTATCTTGGAATAATATGTACATGAACGTGAGGGATTATTTGTTTTGCTGCCTTGCCGTTATTCTGACCCAAACTAAATGCGTCAGCTCCTGTTGCAGTCAAAATAGCTTTTGCTATTTTTGGAACTAGAGAAAAAACATTTCCTACATCCACAGGATCCATATCAGTAATTCTTTCATGATGATTTCTTGGAATTACCAAACTATGACCAACATCAATAGGGTATTTATCTAGAAATGAAATATGGGAATCATCCTCATACAATAGATGTCCGTTTCTTTTTCCATCTAGAATATCACAAAAAATACAACTCATAAAGATCTGCATTTTGTGATTTTATTTATTGTTTTTATCGAATGGTTAATTAGGGCAATTTTGAGAGTTTGAACATCATATGGGTCGAAAAGAGAGAAGAGCGCGTGAACAAAAACGTGATAATTACGCTACAAAACATTCAGCAGAAAAAAGAAAACAAACTCTGATTGCAATAGGAGTTCTATCAGTAATTGTAGTAATTGTAGGATATGCAGGATATTTGTTTATTAACATGACAGAAACTGCACCTGGTGGACCTGAAAATGCAGGAGCACTTGGAAGTGAGCACTCACATGCGGCAATTTTAGTATCTATTTTTGGAGATGTATTTGATTTTTCAGCTCCGGCTTATCAAATTAAATCAAGTTGGATACATTTTGAAGGACGAGATGGTACTACAGTTCACAAACATGCCACGGGTGTAACATTAGGATATCTGTTTGATACATTAGCATTAGGCCTTGATGATCAGTGCTTTGTATTTCAAGATGGGAGAAATTTCTGTACAAATGAAGATTATACACTAAAGTTCTTCGTCAACAGAGAACAAGTTCCAGATATCCGAGACTATGAAATCCAAGAAGGTGACAGAATTTTGATGGTGTATGGTGCTGAAACTCCTGAAGAAATAGAAGGGCTATTGCTCAAACTAGATAACCAACCACTTATTGAATAAACTTAAGATTCATCTTTCGTTGTAAATTGGGCCATCTTATCAAAGAACATGTAATAGCCACACTTAGAACATCGTAGAACCGTCAACTCTGTGGTAAGAAATTCCTTATCTTCAAATCTTCCACTTAGTTTTACATTTTCACCTGCAATTTCTGCCTTATTACTCTGACAAACAGGACATGAAAGTTGTTTTTGTTCCACGACATAATCAAAAATATTTATAATTTAAACTCAATGAAAGTTTTAGAATCAATAATATCAACAAAGTCTAAATTATAGCAATCTTGAATTTACATATTAATGGAAATTTCCAGTAAAAATGTAGTTGAAGGTACCAGTAGAGCTCCACAAAGAGCAATGTACAAAGCTATGGGATTAAATGATGATGATTTATCAAAACGATTCATAGGTGTTTGTCATACAGGTAATGAGGCAACACCGTGCAATATTCATCTTCCAAGATTAGCTATCCAAGCAAAAGAAGGAGTCTCAGCTACAGGTGCCACCCCTAGAGAATTTTCAACAATTGCTGTAAGCGATGGAATAGCAATGGGACATGAAGGTATGAAATCATCACTAGTGTCCAGAGAAGTTATTGCAGATTCTATTGAATTAATGGTAAGGGCTCATCAATATGATGCACTAGTAGGAATTGCGGGATGCGATAAAAGTTTACCAGGAACAATGATGGCAATGGCCAGACTTAACATCCCATCAGTTTTTGTATATGGTGGAACAATTATGCCAGGAATGCTAGATGGGAAAGAACTCACAGTTGTAGATGTTTATGAGGCAGTAGGAGCATATGATGCAGGCAATTTATCATTAGAAGGACTAAAAAATATTGAAAATACTGCATGTCCAAACGAAGGATCATGTGGAGGTATGTTCACTGCAAATACAATGGCATCAATTTCTGAAGCAATTGGATTGGCATTACCCGGAAGTGCAAGTCCACCTGCAGAAGACGATAGACGTGAAAAAATGGTATATGATTCAGGAGTCGCATGTGCCAAATTATTAGAAATGAATCTCAAACCAAAAGAGATTTTGACATTTGACGCATTTGAAAATGCCATTGTTATGTTAAACTCAATTGGAGGCTCAACAAATGGAATTTTACATTTGTTAGCACTTGCAAATGAAGTCAATATCAAATTGAATTATGATGATTTTGAGAGAATTAGAAAAAAGACACCACATTTAGCTGATATGAAACCGGGGGGAAACTATGTCATGAATTCACTTGATAAAATTGGTGGCATACCATTTGTATTGAAAAAATTGCTTGACAAGGGATTGCTAAACGAAGATTGCCTTACTGCTACAGGAAATACGATTAAAGAAAATCTTGATTCAATGAGTTTTTCGTCACCTGATCAGCACATTGTTAGACCAATTGAAAATCCAATTCATACTGTTGGCACTGCTGTTGTTCTAAAAGGAAGTTTAGCACCTGAGGGGGCAGTAATTAAAACAGCTGGAGTTGAAATGACTAAATTTACTGGAAAAGCACGAGTTTTCGATAGAGAAGAATATGCATTTGATGCAGTAGCCAAAGGTGAGATTGATGAAGGTCATGTTGTTGTGATTAGATATGAAGGACCAAAAGGAGGACCTGGAATGAGAGAGATGCTAGCTACAACTGCAGCACTTGTAGGTCAAGGGTTAGGGAAAAAGGTTGCAATGGTTACGGATGGAAGATTTTCTGGAGGGACTAGAGGATTCATGGTAGGACATGTGGCCCCTGAAGCATACGTAGGTGGTCCAATTGCACTAGTAAAAGATGATGATGAAATTACCATAGATACTGAAACCAACATAATTGATCTTCATGTTTCGGATGAAGAATTAGCATCAAGAAAAAGTCAATGGAATAAGCCTAAACCAAATTACACATCAGGAGCTTTAGCAAAATATGCCACATTAGTCGGATCAGCTGCTGAAGGTGCAATAACAAAAGCTAATCCATAGATAATTTTTTGAAATCTATTTTTTGTTGTTCATTAACATAAATTTTCAATAATGTCTTCCATGCTTTTTGAAAATCAGATGAAAATTTCTTAAATCCTGTAACAGTTGATAGAAAAATTTCATTTTTTGGATTATAACTAACATCATTCAATGATATGCAATGCACGGTGTCATTTCTTACTTCAAATAATCTAGACATATCTCTTGTAAATTCAGGTCCAAATACTTTCCAATCAAGAAAAGTTCTGATTTTTCTGTTTATCGGGACCAGATTTAGTAGGTAAAGTAATTCGTTACTATCCCCTTTGTTTGATGAACCAACAATTCTTAATCGAGTTATTTCGTCAAACAAAAATGCCATTTTTGAAAATGCAGATAATACACTGTCTCTATTTTTTGAAATAACCAATTTTGAATCAAATCCTTTTTTGAGACTCCCATCATTAATGAAATAATGTTTTTCTTTATCAATTAGATACAATCTAATTTTTGGAGATAATTTTTTCTTTTCCTTACAATTTTTAACAAATAATGAAATGCTCATGTAGCATCAAAGAAGGTATGACGAAATAAGGATTTTGTAGATTTTCAATCATGATGAACGATTTGTCCACAAGATTTATAGATCGCGATCAGTAGTATTAAGTAGAGATAACAGGAAGAAGAAAAATCATACTAACAAATTACTGTTGTCTACTACAGGTTTTCTATTCCCAATACATCGTAGTATGCCTTTGGAATCATTTGCTGACCCTTGAAAAAAACATTGTTTACTGCAGTATCAAGAACGTATGTTTTTGCCCAATCATCATCACTTCTAATAGAACGTCCAAACCCTTGCAATATTTTGGTAAGAGTTTGAGAAGTATACCACATAGGAAATTTATTCATTTTTGCCCTAGTCCTTTTTTCTGTGTAATTCGGGTATGGTACTTTGGCAACAATTTGAAATCTCGATAAATCATCTTTCAAATCAACACCTTCCCAAAGAGAAGAAGACAACAATACACCGATTGGATCTGATGCGTGCTCTGAAATTATCTCATCTTGTGTTTTTCCATCCTTGTTTTTGCTATGACATATTCTAATACGCCGAGTATTTTTTGGAGATAGATATCGTAGAATCTTTTGACATCTAGGAATAGAAGAAGTCAAGATTAATCCACGTTCATTAGAATGTTCATCTAAAATCCTGTCTATTGTTTTTATCACTTCAATTTCATCTTCGTCTGTGGAGCCATAACTTAATCGTCGAATATTGAGAAGATCAATACTTCTATGCTCTATTGGAAATGGGGATTTCTGTGTATCCACAAAAGCAACATCATCTTTTTCCAACCCCATATTTTCACAAAAACTAGACTTGTCAACTGTTGCAGACATAAAAATTTGATATTCAGTTTCAAAAAATGATTTTGCAAATTTTGAAACATCTATTGGTTTTACAGATATGGTTCGAAAATTTCCATTCAAATCTTTTACAGGATCATTTACCACAAAATTGTCTTTATCAGACATAATGTCTATTTTTGCTTGTGCAGACTTATCATAACGTCTTTCCAGTCCACTAATTAATTCATAATCCGGTTCATTTTGAAATGCAGTACTTTCTTTGATGTCTTTGATTTTCTTTGCATAGGAATATGCCATATCATCAGTTAATTTTATCATAGAATCCAAATCAGTAAAATCATATTTTTCGGTATTTAGATTGCATTCATCTACTTGGCCACTAAATATGTCAAATCCAACAAATTGTATTATCTGGTCCTCAATTTTATGTGCCTCATCAAAAACAGTTACTTTTCTGTCCAAATAATCTTCAAAAAGTTTTTTGTTAAATTTCATAATAGTAAAAAAAGCATGATAATTCCACAGAGAATGTTTTGAGACAAGCGCTTCATATTTTTGCAAATAATAATGACATGATTGAGAATCTTGTGTGTTTTCTTCAACTTGTTTAATTGTAGGTTTGAATTTGCAGATTTCAACTACCTCTTTCCCATTTTTATTAATGCGCTCTTGACATACTCCTTTATCACATGTAAGACCCCATCTCATAGCTCTTCTATCATTTTCAACTTTTTCAGATGCCATTAATTTGAGACATGGAAAATTTTGTTTTCCTTTTACAGGTTTTAAAAATGAGATATCTTGGATGTACTGATCTTGAAGGTGTTTTGATGCAGTAACAGTAAAAGAGCTATCAAAATAATTTGAAATAGTAGCACCAACTAGAGATTTGCCTACACCTGTGGGAGCACATAAAATAATTTTTTTGTAGTCTGATTTTATATTCTCCTCTATTTCTGAAATTATTTCTTTTTGAATTTCACGTGGAGTGTAATGTGAAGGAAATTTTTCTAAAAGAGACAGGATTACACCTGTTTTTTCTCAATATTAAAAGCATGAAGGTTCTTATGATATCATTATTTGTAATCTAGTTTAATATCTAGTAACACCAGAATATAGTATGGAATTACTAGAAGATAAGATGAGAGTTTGGCTTGAAAGTGCCAAATTTGTAAAACCAACCTCTGGAGTTTATGTCCTCTATAACAGAAGCAAAGAACCAATATACATTGGAGAGACAGATAATTTGGAACAGACATTTACGAATTATGTCGATACAGATTTTGAAGGAAATGAATGTAAACAAAAAACTCAATCTTATCAGAGAGTATTTACTGAAAATCCAAAAGAATTTCAAATGAAATT
Source organism: Candidatus Nitrosopumilus sp. (assembly GCA_046754445.1). Lineage (GTDB taxonomy): Archaea > Thermoproteota > Nitrososphaeria > Nitrososphaerales > Nitrosopumilaceae > Nitrosopumilus. The sequence continues at coordinate 11,779 of JBHHVV010000006.1, read as the reverse complement.
GATAGAAGATTTCAAGAATGAAACAGGCAAATTCCCTGCATGTAATTCTGAGATCAGATTAGAAAACATTAGTTAGTTCAGTGCATTGCACCGCATACATACTGGATTAATATAAAAAAATCAAATTTCCATCATGTCTAATGCATTAATTTACGTAGGAATTGCTGTAGGCGTAGCTGCTATGGCAGGAGCTATTGTTTATGGTACTGCAAACCAACAAAACTACATCCCAGATGATGCAAAATTGCAAAGTCAAGCAGACGAAGGGTTACTCCAAAAAACGGGAGCTCTTGGGGCTGATTTGAATAAGGAGAAATGGTATGAAGATCCTTACGCAGATGAAGCAGCCAAGGTTAGAGCTGCATGGGAAAAAGAACACGGTGGATAATAATCTAGTTCAGATTATTTTCTATTTTATTTTAAATATTTTTTTATTCTAAAAACATAGAATAAATATTAATCAAATATTTTGTATTCATAGTTATTTTTAGAAAAATCGGAATTTTTGGGGAAAATAATTAATTCTAGAAATACGTAATAATATAATGCATCAATGCTATTACTGCGAACAATTATTTGACTCAAAAGAGGCACTTTACGAACATGTAGAAATCCATTCAGATATGGAAAGAAACAAGGAAATCATGGCTAGGAAAAAACAAGCCGAAAAAAAATGAATTTCAGCCTAAACTAAAAAAAATAGAGTAAATGTCAGAATTAATCAAATTCAGGAGCAGATATAATAATTTCAAATTAAATGAATATGGATTGGGTTGAAAAATTATTAAGAAAATCATGCGACAAAACACTCACAAGAGGAGAGGTACTTCACAGTCTCTTTCACATGATTGAAGTTAATGAAACAACATTAAACCACATAGAAACCGACAAGAGGGATTTTGGTCCAGAACTTGAAGAATTAAAACAAACAGAAATCAGAGACTTGAATTTTCATTTAAAATATTATCGAAGTCTAGTAAATTATATCAATTCTGTTCCAGAAACAATTCTTGAAAAATAGTTTTCAAAAAAATCTATGATCGTAATTTTTCAAAAATTAAATCATACTCGGCTTGTTTTTTTGAGTTCTGACCAAATTCAGTTTCAACATCATATTCTTCACGTCTTTTATCTAAAAGCTGTTCAAGTTTTTCAACTTCAACTGCAATCATCTTACCAGAATCTTCTTTTGCAAATTGTTTTCTTTGTTCTTGATTTTGGCCTCGGGTAGGAAATTGTTTTCCATAAAAAGTATTTTGTAAAATATTGATATTTTCACGTTTTACTAATTCACCTAAATCAAAATGACCTTGTTCGTGTTTTAACAAATTATCAGACACATCAGGGAATCTTACCCATGAAAGTTGAGGAATAAATTCTACAGAGAGTCGTATATCATCTATAAGAAAAACAACTATGTCGTCTAGTTTATTTGAATTTACTGTCCAAGTGAATCTATATTTTAAAACACTGTGTGAGTCTTCAAATACAGCAGGATTTGATTCAGCCTTAAAATCTGTCCATTTAAGAAATATCTCTCTATCCCACTCAACTGTACCAGTTTCACTCATAAACAAACTAGTAATCAAGAGAATAAAATTATTGATATTTTCTCAACAAAAACAAGATTTACAGGAAAAATTAATCAACATAAGAAAGATTTCACATCCTCTTTCCATCACGTCCGCTTAATTGTCCAATAGATTGAGACAAATCAAACCCCAACCATGAATAATTTTCAGTTTCTAAAGATTTATGATATTTTTGGTGATCAACTAATGCAGAATCTCCCCAATTTCCATTATGACAAAAATTACATTTTTCATGTTTCTGGTTTTGTCGAAAACCCTTACAAATGATTAGCAACTATGATCATATTATCTTCAATACAGAAAAATTTTATGTTAAAAGAAAATGTTTGACGGCAAACGAATTCTAGGGCATGGTCGGTTAAGGCAAACGTAGGAATACCGCCAAACGGATGACTCAATAGACAATAATCGCATGAATCTAAAAGAAAGTGTGTGCGCGCTATGAACATTCACTATCTGTTAGGCTTGAGATGAGAATTTTAGGCTCGATTTATGATAATTTGATTTGGATCATTTTTTCAACCCATTTTGATTAAAAATCAAGACATGTTTTATTTTAAGAATTTTCCAGAATTTAAATCAGAAATATTGAAAGCAAGGTGATTGCTTGGTTGATATCAACATGTAACTCCCAAAGAGTCGATGCAAAAAGATATCAAACTTGCTTGCTTTCCATATTCTAATAATTTATTAAAATTATCTTATTCTAAAATATTCCATCATAGATTCTAACTATTAGATATTAGAACTACAAATTTATTCAAAGCCTTTTTCTAATTTTATTTTTCGAACTACATCCTTAACCAAAGCATCATCTTTTACAACCAATTCTTGTAGTTTTTTCTTGTATCCTTCATCACCCCATTTTTCTTGATTAAACATTTCTTTCACCAAGTTTACAATTTCAGATTTATTTCTTTGATGATCACGTTTAGCTATTTCTGAACCATCCATAACTGTTATCAAACAATTACAAACTTAAGCGTATTGGAAGATTGAATTAAATTAATTAAGAACTATTGAATCATTAGATGACACTGTTGAATTATAACTGTATTTTTCCAGATTGTAGTTTCAAATGTAACGATATAGAAGAAAGTGTATTCTTAATACATTTGAAGGAAAATCATCATGATGAAATTGAAAATATTTCAAAAAAAGAGAACATGTCTATTAAAGCAGTAGAGATGATAACAATATCTAACTCCACAGTATTCATCAATTCGAGTTAATTCCAATACAAAATTATCTAATTTTTAAAATGACTAATCAATTGATTTTAGAGTTAATTATTTCCCAGAACATAAGCAAAATACAATATTGATGAAACAGATATCGAAATTCCAATAATTACAACCATTTCCTTTTTTGAGAAAACACCAACATTAAAACTCATAAATTTTCTGAAAAAATTATAAACTAAAACATATTAAAAATTTCTAAATTTTGTTATAAAGAAATTTTGTGAAAAAACTTGTGAATTTAAAGACATTTCAGACACATTTGTAATTTTTGAGGGATTTTCCTTGACTACCTATTAATTTTAGAAGATATTTGTAATTTTTATGAATATGAGGTTTTATGTCACAATGGGAATTTCAGTCATAGCGTTAGCTGTTGGATTCATAATACTTTTTGGATAATTAAGTAGATATTTTGAAGTTAGGAGTACAGCCTAGTTGATAAATTATTTCATTGACTTGATCAATTAAATTATTTTGTTCTCGTATGATATCATTTATTTTTTCAGTTTGAATTTTCAATTTTTCGAATGTCTGTTGTGCAATTTTATAATCCTGTGGAGACAGAGTTTTTCCTTCATAAAATTGATATTCTTTTAAATACTGTTCATATTGGGATTTTTGGATGGATAATTTATCATCAAGAGATTGGATTTGATTGCGTAATTGTTTTTCTTGTTGTAATATTGCCAGTTGACCAACAAATAACTCTTCAAATCGTTCAGGAATAACAAATCCCTTATCATCAAAATTAACATCATAAGAGTCAGTAGAATACATTAAATGACCAGTTTCATTAGTATGTCTGATTTTAAATGCGTGACCTATTTCATGCATTATGATATTGCTAACCATATTCATATCATTTTGAACAAAATTACCATTGCAATCCTTTGCTCCAACTGAAATATCTAAAACACAGTGACTTAAAATTCCAAATAAAACGGAATTGCATGTTGCAAGGCCAGTATGAGTAGAAGATGAAAATTCTTGCCATCGAATTTCAATATTAGAATTTTCTGATTGAACAAATTTTAATTGGGGATTATTATTTTCCCAAGTTTCAAGAGATTTTTTTAATGCATGAATTGGAATTTCTTTATCTGGAATTTCAGGAACATCATGAAATGAATAGTAGACAATTTGTTGTTCGTTATGAGATATTACATTAGATATTTGTTGTAAATTCTCCATACTGGGAGATGGTTTTGTAAACATGCCATATTCTCCAAATGGAATGATTTCAGTATACCAAGAATATCCAACTATGCCCAGAATTGCAATTATCACAACCGCACCTTTCACATATTAATCAAAAAATATTTCATACCTAAGACTTTCTATGGAAAAATTAGTATGATTTTAGATTAAATTTATTGATAATTTGAATCAATTTTTACATAGTTTTTTCATTTTAAAGATATTTCACCATAAGAAACATTGCCATAAGATAGCTGGGATTTGGTAATCGGAAAGACGACATTGATTACCAATTCATCTGTGGCCAATACTCTCAATCAGGGTGTGATTGAGACAAATAATCAGAAATTTCTTGTTTAGAATACAGATTAGGATTATTTTTTTCCAACTCAAAAATATTTTGAAATGCAGGACATTCTTTGTCTATTGAAAAAAGTTCTTCACATTTAGGACACTGTATGACACAATGTTCTCCCCAATCACACTCGATATTTTCAATTATCTCAAAAATTACAAAATTGTTGCAAATACAATGTAAATTATTTGTAAATTTATTACGAGAAATCATATTAAAAATTTCAAAAAATCTAATATAATTTATTAATAATCAAATTATCGTTAATTAGATTAAAAATTGACAGAATGTCCTACATGTAAATTATCAATGGAATCTCATTCTACATCAGAATTGATGGAATGTTGCATGAAGCAAGTTGGAGATGAATTCAATGAAGAACAGACAGGAATTTGTCCAAATTGTAAACATAAAGTAAAAAAACACAGCAATAAAGAACTTGTAGAATGTACTTTGGAATTTCTTAAATCTGGAATGAATGATTGATCAAGATAGAAATAAACTAAAGAAAAATTAAAATCAACCATTGCAACAAAAAACAAAAAATCTGATAGAAGAGTTTTCACCAATGTGGACAAATAAGCAAGTATGGGAATTTGATCAGTTAAATGAAAATTTAGTTTTTGATGTTGTGTATGTAAATCCAGGAGATTACAGTATAAATGCATGGAAATCAAAATTAGCGTTTAGAAATTCAGAGATTAGAGATATCACTGTCAAGACTTTTGACAATTTGGTAGAGGGTATGGAGTTATGGATTACAAATAAAGAACAAGCAAAACTAGAGAAAAAATTCACACCCTATCTCATGGCGGTCATGGCAGATATTATGATAGATGAAGAAATTAGCCTCAATTTCAGGCGAGATGAGAATTGTTTGGTAGTATCAATGGACTCAGATGCAGATGTGATCGATTGTAAAGAATTCTTTGAAGAATTCTATCATTTGGCAACGGGGTTTAATTTTGATATAGATACAGGGATTCCAGATGATGAGACAGAGGCTGAGATTTATCTTACAAGATTACAGGAAGAATTTGACAATAGGATGAAGGAAAAATTAGGTGACGCTTACTTGTCAGGAAACAATGATCCGGATTCAATAGACTCTAAATAATTTCTAAAATACTAGAATGTATTAAAAAAAATATTGTCTGAGAAAAAACCATTTAGAAGATTCAAAAGGAGAGAACCGTCACTTTCGACTGAACAAAAAATTGAGCAATTCATTTTAAGAAATTCTAAAAATGGATATTTTACAAAGGTATCTACGATCCCGTATAAATTTGATATTTCTGAAAGTATAGCATGGGGTATCGTAGGAGAGTTGTTATCAAATGGCTCACTAGAATCTATTCATGATGAAATTAGTGGAGAAATGAAGCTTTGTGAATCTGGAAAAACATACAGCATAATGGATTCAGAAAAAAAACGTAAAAGATCAAAACCCAAACTAATCAAAAAGAAGCCAGTAAATACAAAAAATAATTTCAAATCCAAAAAATGAAATTCTGATGGAAGTAATTAAAAATTCATCACAACAAAACTCTAAATTCAATAAAAATCACATCTAATCACATGAGTGATGATGAGAATTTTCCAGCTCAATGTCATCCTGTAATTAAATCAAAAAAGAGAAAAACAGAGAGAAAAGAAAATGATACAGTGTAAGCTATGCGGTACTCCTCTAGGGAATGAGCCCACCACGGATGAACTAGACAAACATTGGAAAAAACATCATAGTTGGCATTGGGAATCAAATAAAGAGAAAACACCAGAAGAGGCATTACTAAAAAAACGTGATTAAGACGTCTTGGAGTAGCAGTCGTTTATAGCATGCCTGGACCGCTAATCGAAGGCGTCAACATAGTTTCAATCTCAAGTTATAAAAGAAAATTGGGATACATTGTAAACATTTGTTTGATTAAAGTTGAAAAATAAAACTAATTTTTAGAATTAATACAATGGTTCTTATCAATAATGAATTGAATATAATTACATGGGAGGCACAGGATAATGAATGAAGCATTTGCTGAATATACAAAATGTCCATCATGCAATCAAGCACTGATTTTCTGTGATTGTAATTGCCCATATTGTGGGAAACGTGAAGAATGTGAATGTGAAATGGCGCCTATTACGATAGCGCCCTAGACAATTTTTTTGAAACCGAACAAATTCAAATAATGTTCAGTTTCAATTTATTTTGAGATAAAAACTGAAAAATTCACTTTAGATTTGTAATGTCAAATAAGCAACTATTGTACATGTGACCCATCAAGCATATAATTTCAAGGGACACTGAAACATGTTTACCAGTAGACAATGTGAAGAAGATGAAATCAGGCTAGTTTTGATTTTATAATAAATCATGATAGAAACACAAGTATTAATTTGATAATTTTTTGATGTACAATATGTCATTTGAGATAAAATGGTATAGAAATTTTTACGGGATTTCATGGGCATATGAAAAGGATAGAATAGTAGTTTCAACAGTGTTTGAAGATAAAAAAGAGGCAATGTTAATAGCTAAAGAAATAGAAGATTGGAGTGACAAGTTCACAAGATTGACCATTATTGAAAAAAACAACGATGAATTTGCAATTTGTTGTTATCAAGATCCACAAATTTCAAAAAGTGATACACATGTAGGGTTGTTTAGAACTGGAATGAGACAGAGTGGAGGATATGAACAAGCAAAACCAATGATTGAAGAAAAATCCCCTCTATTGCAAATTGCATATGCTGCAGATGTCAGAGATATGAAAACATATGAACAAATTTCAAGACTAGTTCCATTGAGAAAATGCCGAATAATATCTGAAAAAGAGTTAAAGAAACAAGAGTATTATTATGAAAAAACAGCAAATATGCAAAACTAAAAGTAAAAAATGGTGAGATTCAAAACAGAGTTTGAATGACTCACCACTTATGGTCGGGTAACAAAAATAAGTCAAATTCAATATAAAGAATCACTATGGATTTGTCCTAATCATTAATACTGATAAATCGTTCATCTTTGTTAAATAGAAATTTTATCAAACAAAGACATGCAAGATAACAGTAACCAATCATCATGGGAAGAAGTAATTGGACTTTCATGGCTTGTTTTAGAGGAATAACATGTCAAGATTTGAGGCCAATTGTAGTCCCAACTGTTGGTGTAAACAAAAATCAAACAACAAAGACGAAGTGCTTTAGAGAGATCTAAAGTCTTTTTTTAATTCACAATATTCATAAAGTAATTTTTTAAGAACAGGGTTAGATTGTCATCAAAAATTATCATAATCATTCTCATCGTAGCATTATTTGGAACACTTTTGCAAACATGGGGAGGAAGTTGGGATATAACTAACCACCAATTGGGAGAACCAGAGACATTTTTCACCCCACCTCATGGGGTTCTTTATTCTGGTGTCGGGATTGGATTGATCTCAGCCGTGATGACAGGAATCATGTTTTTAAAAAATAAAAAAATCAAGAACGAATCATTTTCATTAGGATTAAAATTAATTTTAATTGGAAGTTTGTTCCAGATTACTGCAGGGCCTGGAGATTACTACTGGCATGAAATATTTGGTACAGATGGGTTACTAAGCCCCACACACCTTACATTGATTACAGGAATTCTAATACAATCGCTAGGAATAGTTATTGGATTTGTAAGACTAATTCCATATGACTTCAAAGTAATAAAACCAGCTTTGGTATTTGCATTTGGAGTTTTATGGTTCATTACAATTGGATTTATTTTTCAATTTACGTTACCGATTTCTACAGGAGATACACTAGATTTGGATCCTGATCCATATGTTGCAGCAATAATTGCTGCAAGTACAATGCCATTTTTTAGTGCATTAATTTTTTGGACATCAGCAAAAGCATTGAAAACGTTTGGAGGTGCAAGTGCAGTCACTGTAATATTTGTGATCCTCAACATTACATCAAATATTATTCCTACAGAATTTCTCTGGAACTATCTCCCATGGTTTATTCTGCCAATAGTATTTTCAGTAATTGCAGACGGAATAATATCAAATAAAATCAAAATAAAAAAATTTGGCGAAAATATTGCAGGAATGTTAATCGGTTCAGTGTTTGTAATTTTCAGTATGCCATTAATCGGAATGACATATATCCAATTTTATGTATTTAGTGATGTTTCAGGCTATGAATTACTTCCAGAATTTTCTGAAACATTAGCAGTGATTTTGGGAATAATGGCCATACCAGGTGCAATAATGGGTAGCATAGCAGTCAGAACAGGAAAGAAAAAGATAAGCATTCCTGTTGAATCAGTAGTTTAGATTCAAGACAACCATAAATTCAAGAATTATGTAAATCCAATATGCATTGTGATGACAAAAGAACGCTTTTTGTTTTAAAAGAAGAGATCAAAAAAAGTTGGAAAAAATTAGAAGACTCAGATTTTAAAAAACAAGAATTGCTAGAAAAACTAAATGATGCATTTTTGAGCTATTTTGACTACAAAAATGATTTAGATAACGAAAAAAATAATCTCATTTTGAAAAGCAGTCATGGTATTCTTAGAACACCTTAAGTAATATTTTGACCATATTACAGTATGAATTTTGAGAATCTACTTAACAGGATAATGGATTCAGATGTCAACATCAGACATAGTATTGTAACAGACAATGAAGGAAATATTCTAGCTGTAAGTCATCGCGAAGGCGTAACAAACTATCTGTCTCAAGATGAAACAGAAGCATCACTGAAAAGAGCATCACAAGCTTGGAAGGGAAGAAAAGAATTAAGCCCAAAAATTGGAAATGGGCTATACGCTGTTGCAGCATTTGAAAAGATCACCAGAATGACATTTCCCTTAGGAGACGATAATTTGATTTTTGTAAGTATGGGTTCTGATTCAGTAAGAATGGATGTACATGAGGGCGGTCAGAAACAAATTGTGGAACATGTACTAAATATTTTGAGTCGTGATCCTACTAAAGCATAATGTAGAAGGATTCAAAATTGTCTATGATAGAGCACACAAAAGAATGCACATATAGAAACGACAACGATATGCCACATACCAACTGTTATTGTAAATGTCACAAAATTATCATGGCAGAATCAGGAAAAATGGAATCAAGAACTTTCTGAGTTTTTTTGTTGTTCAAAATTATCAATCATTTCAGTAATATTTGCCAGAATTGTTTCCCTGATTTGTATCTGAGTCATTCCAGATGTAGACATTAATCTCATTTGATCAAGTAAAGCAAAATGAACCCTGCCTTGAAGATAATCTACAATTCCAAAATTCTTTTTTGGAAACTCTGTTACAAATTTATCATGTTCAGATAAGTTATCAGATTTTTCAGTCACAATATTATTTAGGAAAAACTAGTTATAAAATTTCCAATGATTAATTTTTCTTATGGAAAACTTCCATTATCTAGTAGATCTTTGTATATTGTTTTTTCAAGACGAGTTTCTGCTGCACCACATTTACTACACATTCCCGTATCATCAGGATTTTCTTTCTTTTTCTTTTCACATTCTACACATTTGTGAATACCTTTTTTGAATCCCATGATTTTTCTTTACTCATCTGAAGAAAAAGCTTCTGATTGAGGATAAATGCTAGGTATAATCATGAACAAATACAAATGAAAACAACATGAGTCACATATGTTTGGACTAGGAAATATTCATTAGACTCATCAAAAGACGATTTTCATGACAGAATTTGTGCATAAACCTTATGATCGAATTTATGTTCGTGATATGATCAAGCTAGAGCTAGACGATCTTATTGGAATGATGTCCTCATTAGAAGCTGCTAATGCATATTGGGTAGATGGTGTATTGTTTGCAAGTTTTGCCATGACAGAATCAGAAGAATTGGCAAAAAAAGAGATGCAAAATGAGATGTTTTTAGACAAGATAATTTTTGCAGTATATGAAAAATATACTAAGACGGTCAAGTCTTCAACTAATCTTGAGATAGGTGTGTTGAACATGCAAAAAAGTAGACTGTATAAAGACTTGATCGCGTGGCTTAAGACTCAATCTATATGGAATGAATAATCATTATTGAAACCAAGAAGGATAACCACCTTCAAGAGTCACAGCATTGAATCCTTCTTTAATTAATTCATCAGCTGCAATGTTTCCTCTATAACCTGTTCCACAATATGTACAGATTTTTTTGTCTCGATATTCTTCAAGATGTTTTTTCTTTGCATTTCGAATAGCCAAGCCCAAAGACATATGGACAGAATCCTCAATTATACCATCATTTAGTTCATCAGATTCCCTTACATCAATAATGACAAAATCATTTTTTTGAAATTTTAATTCTTTTGCAATTATTTTGTCAGCCATAGTGCTATTCAAATATTGAATTTATCCAAGTATTAAATTATTCTTAATGTTAAAAAAATTAGTTCAGGTTAAGTAGAGTATGATCTAAATTCATCATCATACATTGAAAATGAATTTGTTCATCTGTTACCAACCCACAACCATGACAAAAGAATTGGTTGGATTTTGAACATATTTTACATTTTTTGTTTACTTCCAGTCCTTTTCCACATCTTCTGCATGATTCTGATTTCATGTGAATATTATATGCAATAATTAATTTAAACAATGTGAAAATTAGACATAACTAATTAGAATCAGCTAATTAGTTGGAACTAATTAGAGAAGACTAATTTTCAAATAGTTTAAAACGAATTTAAAATCATAATGAGTATGAAAAAGAATTGTAAAGTTTGTGGAAAATTTTTTAATACAAATATTTCAAATATATGCTCAATGGAATGTACATTAATTTCAGGATACTAATTTTAAAATAACATAACACAAATCAACAGATATTCATGTATGATAAATCTAAATTACAAGAAATAATTTATGAATTTGTAAAAAACAGAACAAAACAAAATGAAACCACAGCATCACGGCACATACATAGAAGATTTGACATTCCTATGGTGCAAGCAGAAGAAGTTTTGAAAAATCTTACAGACAAAAACAAGATAGAAAAAATTTATGACAAAGAATACGATGAGTTAAGGTATCAATAGCTAGTCTAATTTATTCACATAATATTGATTAATTCTTTCAATCATGGGTTGGATAAAATCATCACAAGATTTGATAAATTCTTGTCTAGTGTTTTTTTCACTACTAACTAAAATCACCACTTGATCAATTTTTTTGCCTGTTACTTCTTGAAACATTTGGGCATAACAAGTGGTTTGCAAGTAATATTCACACATAAAATCATCTATCTGAGGTTTTCTTTTCGTTTTATAATCAATAATTGATAGTTCGCCATTATACTCTGCTATCAAATCACTAGTTCCAGCCACTTTTAGTTTGTCAGAATACATTCTTTGTTCTATAGATGTAAT
>JBHHVV010000005.1:0-32327 GCA_046754445.1 Candidatus Nitrosopumilus sp. | reverse complement strand
CCTGCACGTTCAAGTTCATTTGTATATCCAATTTTTCTTGCTTGCTCCTTTACAGTTCTGGGCATAAAGACCATACATCTTTTCTGAAATGAACGACCCTTTAATTTTCCTGTAAGATCAGATATTTCATCTAACCCTAATTGAGGGCTTCCAAGTGTAATTACATCACCTTTTTCTGCAGTGTTTAATTCATCATGAACATTTTGCATTTCTTTTTCATCAAAATCTATTTTTTCACAGTCAGTATCTCCGTCGCTAAAAATAAATTTAGCACAAGTTCCTGATGTTCCCATACCACCACACATAGCTTTTGTTTGTCTTTTATCCATCTCTGTAAGACCTGAAATATTTACTGAAGTATCTCCAATTTTTCCTGCAAAGAATCCTAACATTCCATATGATAATTCATTTGGATTTGTAACTTTCATACGAATTGTAATGTTTGGTGTATCATCTTTTCGTAATGAAGAATAAGGACTTTTTCCAACAATTGAACTAGCAAGTGCACTAAATGCACTTTCTTTGTTTGTCTTTAGATTATCATATGAGTTAGCATGAATTGCGGCATTACTTTCTGCAAAAGCAACTTGTGTACCATCTTTTGGAATATCAAAAATTTCATATGGAATACAAGAAAATGATGGTATTACTCCCATCGTTTCGTATGAATTTCTAATTGATAGTTGTTTAGAGATAAAATTTTCATTCAATCCATAATTTGATACATTATCAATATCAAATCCCATGGGGTTCAAAGTTGTTTTTACTTTGACTCGTGCATCTTTACTAATACTAGACAGAAATTCCTCACCGGCATCTCCAATAGTATTATAATTTACGCCTGAAAGGTGAGCCCATTCTATTGGAATTAATTTTTCAGCGTCAGTTGCCTCACCTGTTGCAACTAAAATTCTATATGCCATCTGCATGATTTCTCCTTGTTCTCCCTTTAGTGCAGATTCTTCTTCTTTGGTTAATTCCAACATGAAATCTTTGTTATTACAGTTATAATACTTGTACGTAGTTTTTCTGTTGAAAATGAAAAAAATTCTTCAAGGGATGACAGATACAATGAATTCTGTTAAACCACCAAGAATTACGGCCCTAAGAGATCTTCATGATGCTGAAACAGGTCCATTTAGTATTCTAATTGGGACCATACTTTCAGCGAGAACTAAAGATGAAGCTACAACAAAGGCTGTCAAAGTATTATTTTCAAAATATAAAAATCCAAAAGAACTTGCAAATGCCAAGATAAAAGAAGTTGAAAAAATTATAAAATCAATTGGGTTCTATCATGTCAAATCAAAACGAATTATTGAAGTAGCAAAAATTATTGATAAAAAATACAAAGGTAAAGTTCCAGATAATTTGGAAACATTGGTAGAGCTTCCAGGGGTTGGAAGAAAGACTGCTAATTGCGTACTAGTATATGCATTTGAAAAACCAGCTATTCCAGTTGATATTCATGTTCATAGAATTTCAAATAGATTGGGATTAGTTGATACAAAAAATCCAGAAGAGACTGAACAAGAGTTAATGAAAAAGATACAAAAAAAATTCTGGATTGATATTAATGATACATTTGTAATGTATGGTCAGAATATTTGCAAGCCAATTTCTCCAATGTGTGATGTTTGTATGATTAAAAAAAATTGTAAATTCTACAAATCTAGGAACGTTTCTTAGTTACAAATAACGCTGCAACTATAATTCCAATTCCAGCCGCAACATAAAACGGAAACAGTGCAAATACATTTTTTGCAGGATCACCTGAGAGAAAGTCCAGTACCATACTTCCAGAATTTATTGCGGGTGGATCAGTTGAACTTTCCATGCCGTGAACAGAGTATGAATCAATCCCAAATGTGCCAATATCCAGATTAGTTACTACTATTCTTGCTCCATTGTTTACGGTTAGACCTGCCCTGTCTGTATAAGATATGATTGATTTTGCTTGTGGATACCAACCTCTATCAAGATCTTTATGGACTATAATGTAGCCTTCTTTGGGTGTTTGTACTGCAACCCAAAACTTGTTATCTGGTTCTGGACCCATCCCAACTTCGATAAACTCATCATGCGTCTCATGATCATATAGTCTGAGAACAGCATTGCCGTTTGGATTAGCATAAAGTAAATTGTTGTCAATTGTTACTTGCCAGCTAATGGCATGAACATCATCAAGCATTACTATTTGTGCATCGCGCAAAACTGTATTGAATTCCTCAGCTGGAATTTCTATCTCGTCAATAATTAATGACGGATTTTTTACTTCTTGAGCAAAAGCTGGAGTTACAAAAAACCCTACAAACAAAATTAATACAATCAGATACTTCACAATCAGGAACGATTTTGATTGAATAAAAATCTAATCAACAAAAGGTTTTGGATGATCTAAAATTACTTTTGCTACTTCTGGTCTTAGAATAAATTCAGAAGGCGCTTGTCCATTTTGAATCATTTCTCTTAGTTTTGTTCCACTGATTTGTTCTTTGACGTCATCATCATGTGGACATGCTTTAGGAGTAGTGTATGTAAGACATTTTTTACAATAGAAGAATGGTGGGAAAAATACTGGAGAAATCTCTAATTCGGGATAATCTTCAAAGATTTTTTGTGCTGCAAATGGATCATAGAATTTTCCTACACCAGCATGATCACGACCTATAATGATGTGTGTGCATCCATAGTTTTGTCTCATAATTGCATGATGAATTGCTTCTTTTGGACCAGCATATTTCATTTCAGTATGAAGAGTACCAAGACGACATCTATTTTCTGGATAGTATAATTTTATCATCGTTTCATAGCATTTTATAATAACTTCATCAACAAAGTCACCTGATTTTTTCTTTCCAATTATAGGATTAACAAATACTCCATCACGTGTAGTAATTGATGTTTTTTGTAGCATCTCATGAGCTACATGTGGAGGATTTCTGGTTTGAAATGCACAAATTGTTTTCCATCCTGCCTGTACAAATGCTTCTCTAGTTTGAATTGGTGTTAATCTGTTTTTTCTAATTTCAGTTTCATTTGGTCTTTGAACATAATCAATTTTTCCTCCAACTAGATAATCCTTCATTGACATAGTCTTTGCAACACCCGGATGAGAAGAGTCAGTTGTTCCGTAAACTCCTTGAGCAGTTTTTTCTTTATCAAAAGAAAAAGTTTCATCCACACGCAATACTGCAACACCAGTTCCTTGAGGATTTTGTAATAGCACGTCTTTTGCTTCTTTCATTTTAAAAGCAGTTTCTTTGTCAACATCAAGAACAATTGGAATAGTCCAGGCTAGATCATTAGCTAATCTACCTCTAGAAACAACACTTTCAAAGTCCTGTTGTCCTAAAAACCCCTCTAAAGGACTAAAAATTCCATCAGCTATATTTTCTACATCATTTGCAAGATCCTCACTGATAGTAATTGAGAATAATCCATCAGAATCAACTTTGGTAATTCTGTTAACTAGTACTCCACCATGTGGTTTAATTGAATTGTTTTCAGACATAATTGACCTCTAATTATGGTCTATATGAAGGCCACACTCTTTGTTTCCTTCTTGTTCCCACCACCATCTTCCTGCCCTAATATCTTCACCAGGTTTTATTGCTCTAGTACAAGGCTCACAGCCAATACTTGGATAACCTTTGTCAAGAAGGCTATTGTAGGGAAGATTATTCCTTTTAATATAATCCTGAATTTGATCCCAGGTCCAATCAATTATTGGATTAATTTTTAAGATTCCACCATGCCCACGATCAAGTTGGAACATTGTGACATTTTCTCGATTTTTAGTCTGTTCTCGTCTCAATCCAGTAATCCAACCATCCAAAGTATTCAACATTTTGTTCATTGGGTGAACTTTGCGAATTTCACAACATAATTCTCTATTTTCCACACTATCATAGAAGAGATTCATTCCTTTTTCTTTTACCATGTCTTCAACTTCTTTTGTATCAGGAAATAGAACTTCAATTGAAATATTGTATTTCTTACTTACAATATCTATAATATCATAGGTTTCTTGTGGAAGTCTTCCAGTATCTAATGTAAAGAATCGAAATTCAGGATTAATTTTTAGCATGATATCCATAACAACTGCATCTTCAGCACCAAAGCTTGATGCTTTGGCAACTTTAGGATGGAGGTTATCTGAAACCCATTGAAGTGCTTTTTCAGTGGTAGTTATTTTTGAGTTAAGATCATCTACTTGCTCTTGAGTGAATTTAACCACATATTCTCTTATAATATTTGTTTTATATTGATTACCCAAAATTTTATCTAAATTATAAACAAGTAGATTTGAGAGTATAAAATATGGATGAAACATCATACGTAGTAGTTTTTCCAACTATTTTCTCAAAAAATAAAATTCCTCAATTGATGACAAATATCAAAAAAATTCTCAAGATAAAAAATCAGCAATTCAAATCTGTTAAACGAGACGGAGACATAATTTTGATTGACGCAAACGATCCTGTGTTTGCATCATCAGCAATCAATTTACTTTTTGGAATAGAAAAAATTGCAATAGCAAGGAAGAAGAAAAATGATTTTCAGGAAATTATTTCGGAGATAACCTCTATTGGCGGTAATTTACTCTTGAAAGGAGAAAAATTTTTGGTTAAAGTTGAAGGAAAATCAAAAGGCTTTCTAACTAAAGATGTTGAAATTGCAGCTACATCAAATATTATAGAAAAAAAATCAAAGCTTGGTGCTCATCCAGGTACCGAAGAAAAATATGACAAAGTATTATTTACATATCTAACAAAAAATAATTCTTACATCTGTATTTTCTCAGATAAAGGTAGAGGAGGAATTCCATACCAATCACAAAATCAAAAAACTATTTGTGCAGTATATGACGAATTATCTGCTGTAACTTGTTATGAAGCAATCAAACAGGGTTATGATGTTGATATTATCATTTGTTATAGACAAAAATCAGAATTAATGAATCTTGTAAAAATTATTAATCAAATAATTCCAAGATTGGTGCAAGATAATATAGAATTAGAGTTCTTTGAGTTGAAAATTAAACCAAATGGAATTAAAAATTACTTGATTTATGTTAATTCCATATTAGAAATAATGTTACAATACTCTAATAATCACGTATCATTAGCTCTATCACCATTAATTTTTTCTTCAGAGTTTATAGATAATTCATTAAAACATGTATTTGAGAAAAAGAAAATTCCAATAGTTCCTCTCAGTGGAGTAGATTCAAACTTGTTTGATGAGGCTAAAGAAATAGGATTAGAAAGAAATATCAAAAAATTGGAAAAAATAGTGACTATTACTACTAGTGGAATTCCTTTGTATGCAAAAAAAGAGGTTGAGATGGCCTACAAAACAAAGAAAAAGATTTCAGTAAATATGGGACCTAACAATGTTCACGATATTTTAGATTCTCTTGAGGAAAATCATTGAGAATTTAAACGGCGTTATTGGTTTGAAATTGTGCTCAAAATAGGAGAATTCATCTATCCATGGGGAAGTGGCCACTATTCTAGAATGATGAGGCTAAACGAGGTGTTGGGTGATCATATTAAAGAAGAATTTGAAGTTCATTTTTCTAGTAAAGATCACGTTTATGAAAAACTATTAAAAAAATTCCCAGATCAAAGAGAAAAGATCCATGAGATTTTAATGCCAACTCCAATTGATGGTAAATTCGGTCCAAGTGTTTCAATGTCATTAATGAATTTATTGCTACCAATTTCAAAAAATCCACCATTAGTAAGACAGATAGCAAATTATCTTAGAGAAGAAAGAAAGCTCTACGATAAAGAAAAATTTGATTTAGTAATTAATGATGGGGATATGGGTTCAAATATTTTAGCAAAAAATCGTAAAATTCCAAGTTTATTTGTAACTAATCAATTCAGACCAAAACTATACAATTCAAGATCATATCTTTATCCTTCATTAATTTTTGTGGCAAAACAAATTGCTAAAGCAACAAAAATCTTTGTAGCGGATTCACCGCCACCATATACTATGTGTGAATATAATTTAAATTTCATTGAAGAAGTAAAAGACAAAGTAATCTATGTGGGGCATTTTACAAATAGCAAACAAATTAAAAAAGAAGATAATTCTGATCTTGAAAAACTAGTGGAAAATAATGAGTTTGGTTACTGGATGAGAACAGGAAACAAATCAACAAATGATGGAACGGGTGAAAGGTATGAGAAAGTATTTTGTCTTGATGAGCTGAAAAATGAAAAAAGGATTATTTCACATGCAAAAAATGATGGAAGCATAGATTCTGTAACAGCAAAGAATGGAAAAAAATATTCAATTTCTGATGCTTTAGAGAAAAAAATTGATTGGGTACAAATTGATATTGGTTTTCTTTCAGAAAGTGAAAAAGATACAATTCTAAATTTATGTAAATATGCAGTTGTTAATGGTTCTCATACTGTAATGGGTGAAATAATGGGTGGAAAATCAAAACCAATTATTGGAATTCCCATATATGATGAACACACAAATAATATCTTATGGGCTCAAGAAAAGAATTTAGGTATTCTTGCCACAAAAACAAAGCAAGTATCTAAAGCAATATCCAAAATTAAAGAAAATTATGAGAAGTTTGAAGAAAATTTAAGTGAATTCTCAAAGAATTTTGTTCCTAATGGAGCAGAAAATTCAGCAAAAATTGCTGCTCAAACATTTGAAGAAAAGAGATAATACATTATTTTAAGAATTTTTCTCATCTGGTACGCGGGATTTCGATGGGCGAACGGACCGAAAGGGATGATGAAAAAATCCGCGTGCCAGATTAATATCGATCATTTTAGAATGTGGGAACGCTTTTATGGAAAAAATTAAGCCAAATCATCAGTGCCTAACTGTCCAGAATGTACATCACGAGAGAAAAAGAAAATTGAAGCAAAATACATAGAAGATTTTCCTGAAGAAGAGGATAGAAGCAGAGATGCATTATTCAAATTATTTGATGAAATTGATATTCCAATGAAGATGGATGAAAAGAATAGGAGACATTTCATTTGTAAACGATGTGGATTATATGCAACAAGAGAAGAGATTTCGGATATCAGATACAAGTTAAATCAAAAAGAAAGAACACGTGATGATAAACACGATGACTATCTAGAATGGTGGTCAAAAAGTAAAAAAGAGAAAGCAGAAAACTAAAGTGTATTTACCATGGTAAAAAAGAAAGAAGATGAGATTCCAGAATGGGTTACTGATGAGATTCAAAACGCAAAATTTAAGAAACCTGAAGAGCAAAAAAAATCAGGATATATTTTAGAATTTTATTACGAAGATAACAAGATTGATGTTCAACTGTATGATCCTGTAGAGGATGGACGACATATTGTGACTATGGATGTTCCAAAGAGTATCAAAATAGATGATTTACTAAAAGGTGAAGTATACGAATTTGTGTTCGATCAACACAAAGCACCATTAAGCAAAAAAGTATCAGAATTTCTTGAAAAAGAAAAAGAAATTGATATGAAAGCAATTTATCAATTTGAGTTAAAATCATTAGAGTTGTTAGATGTAGGCTCTAGTGAATCTGCAGATAATGCAGAAGAAGATTAATCATTTTTAATAGAATCTAATTGTTTTTTGAAAGATTTTCCTAATATTGGATTGATAAAATAAGGGAATGTGTTTTTCATCCACACTGCACCACGTACTACAGATGGAACAATAATTTCTAGTCTAGGAGAATTTGCTGCCTTCAAAATTGCTCTTGCAACAGTCTTGGAGCTTAATGCAGTTGGAGAGTATTTTGGCATTTTTTCAAATGAAGGGTGCTCAAAAAAGTTTGTTCTGACCATAATTGGACTAACAACAGTGATTCCAATTCCAGTGTCTTTTAATTCATGTTTTAGACCTTCTGAAAATCCAAGCATTGCAAATTTAGAGGCACAATATGAAGCAATACCAGGTAAACCAAAGCTTGCAGCTACAGATGCTACATTAACAATATGTCCTGATTTGTTCTTTAGCATTGATGGTAAAAAATTTTTGATGCAGTAAACCATGCCAAAATAATTAGTTTCCATTTGTGATTCAATTTCATCAATGCTGAGATCAGAAACTGATCCATAAATTGCAAATCCGGCGTTATTTACCAAAATATCAACAGTATCAAATTTTTCTAAAACAGTTTTTGACATTTCCTTAACTTGTTCTTTTTTTGATACATCACACTGACAGACAAAAACAGATACAGAAAATTGCTTTAATTCATTTTCAACTTGATCAAGTTTTTCTTTCCTTCTTGCAACTAATACTATACTGGCACCTAATTTTGCAAATTCTATTGCTGATTGTTTTCCAATTCCAGAGGATGCTCCAGTGATCAAAACTACCTTATTTGTAAAATCCACAAATCAGAAAAACCATCTAAAGATAAAGTGGTTTCTATGGTAGCTTTTTATCATATAATCAATAGAAATTGGATCTTAAGACCAGTAACGATTAGTTATCTGATGACAGTTCCAATTAGATTTGATTTGTAAAATTAGTATTTAGATCGTACTGAGGAATTATACTGATGATTTCTACTAGTTCCTTTTATTATGAAATTATCAAATGACTAATGGTATTCATACGCCGAGTCATATGCTAGTTACCGCAGTCCAGGGATTGGGCAAGTTTGCCCAATTCTTTTTGTCATATGAGCAAGTAATAGCTATGTGGCTTGAGGTTTAGATATCTTACTCAAAGCAAGTTTAACTAAAAGTAACCAAGTCACTACAATTGGAACATAATACGTTGCAATTCTCCAGCCAATTACTGCATCCCAAGCAACAACTTCTTCAGAAATTTTAAAG
Organism: Candidatus Nitrosopumilus sp.; assembly: GCA_046754445.1. Classification (GTDB taxonomy): domain Archaea; phylum Thermoproteota; class Nitrososphaeria; order Nitrososphaerales; family Nitrosopumilaceae; genus Nitrosopumilus. The sequence goes on along the minus strand of JBHHVV010000005.1, from coordinate 23,496 downwards.
GCAAATGGATCTAAATTATTTAGATATGCTACAATTCCAAATTCAGCCAAACCAGAACCCCCAATAGTAATTGGTAGATTTCCAATTGCATTTGCACCCATTACTGCCATGATAGAATCAAATGCATTGATAACATAACCTGTTCCCATTGAAATAATCATAAACGAAATTCCATAAAATGACCAAGAAGCAAGAGAGAATAAGAAAGAGACAGTAAAGATTTTTTTAGATTCAGAGGTTTTTAGATTTTCTCTGCTCATAGTACATACTTCTTCCATCCATGTGTTTGTTTTATTAATAACATTCACGCCTTTTTCTTTTCCAAATCTCTTTACAAGATTTGCTAATATTTTTGGAATTTGGAAAGTATGTTTTGAAGATAAAAAGAACATCACCATCCATAGAGATGTAATAATAATACTGGTACCTAAAACAACTGCAGCTACAACATATGCTCCATTTAGCAATGCAAGTATTCCAGCCATTATAGACAACAGACCTGCTGCAAATACCTCAGTAACTATATCCATAATTGCAATCCAAGCTGCCTTTGCAGGTTTTACATTTTTTTTATGCAGATAATAAATTATAACAAATTCTGCACCGACAAACATTGGTGTAGTGAATTTAATAAATTCACTACCAACTCTAACTCCTACTAATTTGAAAAATGAATCAAAACTGCCTAGATATTTTCTTGTAATATATGCAAATTTGATTCCTTGTAAACCTAGTTTAATCATCATTGCAATAACAGCACCAATAAATGGGAATAGTCCTATTGCCAGAATATCTTCTATTTTAATATCAAATTGAATTGCAATAATGGAAATAGGAATTAGCGTAACAGGAATAGCAACTAGTCTCCAATTCATTTGATAATTTCTTTGAAGAATCAAATATGAAAGTTGAGTAAATTTTCAATCAATAAAAAATTCATGCCTGGAATTAGGCACAAAAATTTGATTTAATTGATGCTTTTTTGTTGATTTTGAAGTTCTTGTTTTACTTCTGCAAATAAAGAATCAAGCATGTCAAAATTTGATAGATTTCTTTCTTGGAGTAGTTTTATCACCAAGTCTTTGAGATATGTCTCTTTTTTAGAGATATTTTGAATCACAAAATAGATAGAATCAAATCAAATAAAGATCAGATGGAATTTTTTCATATTTCTTTATGCCAACTTGGAATTTATGAGTCAATCAAGCTAGTTTGAAATATAAGCAAATAAAGAAAACTAGACGGATTGAAAACAGTTTTTGTTTCTGGAACTGCAGGTTCGGGAAAATCATTACTTTCATCAAAGTTATACGATTATTATACGAAAAATGGTGCATTTGCAGCTGTTTTGAATTTAGATCCTGGTGTTGAAAGTTTGCCATATACTTGTGATGTAGATGTTAGAGATCATGTAGATATTGTGTCTATAATGCAACAATATGATCTTGGTCCAAATGGTGCTTTAGTTATGGCAAATGATTTGATAGCATCAAAAATTGATGACATTCAAAATCAGGTGAATGGAGTAAATCCAGATTATCTGATTGTTGATACGCCTGGACAAATAGAATTGTTTGCGTATCGTTCTAGTGGACGGTTTCTTGTAGAAAATATTTCATCAGAAGAAAAAACAAATATTTTTCTTTTTGATGGAGCATTAATCACTACGCCAGTAAATTTTGTTTCAATAGCACTTCTTGCAACATCAATTAGATTGCGTTTGAATATACCAACTGTTAATGTAGTAACTAAAACAGATCTTATTGGAACAAAACTGAAAGAAATATTGCAATGGTCATCAAGTTTGAATACATTAGAAAATGCAATTGCAAAAGAGACAGATGGTGATACATATACTCTGATTACAAATATTTTACGAGGTTTGAATCTTAGTGGATTTGCACAGGGATTGATTCCGATATCTAACATTACTGGAGAGGGTCTTCCTAATTTGGAAGGTGCACTGAGCAGAATTCTTAACTTAGGAGAAGAGGTAGAGGATTAGTTGGCATCAAAGATTACAATCAAGGCACCCTCATCTACTGCAAATTTAGGCCCAGGATTTGACGTGTTCGGGTTAGCAGTTGATGCATTTTATGATGAAGTAACACTGACTAAATCAAAAAACGGAATTAAAATTATTACAGAAGATAATATTCCCACAGATCCTGAAAATAATACTGCAGGTTTGGTTGTAAAAAGTATGAAAAAACGATTCAAAATTAAAGATGGTATAGAAATTAAAATCAAAAAAGGAGTGCCTGCAGGATTTGGAATGGGAAGTAGTGCAGCATCAGCTGCTGCAACTACCGTAGCATTTGATAGGTTATTTGGATTAAAGTTAGATGATAATTCTTTAGTAAAATTTGCAGGAGAAGGTGAAAAAGCAAGTGCAGGTACTATTCACTATGATAATGTCGCAGCTTCAGTTTTAGGTGGATTTGTAATAGTAAAGACAAATCCATTAGATGTAATCAAAGTGGAACCACCAAAAAATCTTAGAATGTGTGTCGCAGTTCCAAATCTTGATGTTCCAAAAAAGAAAACCAAAGTGTCAAGAGGAGTTATTCCCAAAAAAATTCCATTAACTGATAGTATTTCAAATTTATCTAATGCAGCTTCAATTGTAGCAGGATTTATGAATAAAGATGCAGAATTAATTGGAAATTCAGTAAAAGATGCAATAGTTGAACCAGCTAGAAAACATATGATACCAGGATTTGACAAAGTTAAGAATATCACCATTAAGGCTGGTGCCTTGGGTTTTACAATAAGTGGGGCAGGGCCATCAGTCATTGCTTTTTCAAAACAAAATGCTGATTTGAAGAAAATTTGTTCAGCAATGTCAAGAGGTTTCGGATCTGTTAACATAAAATGTAAAACAATAATCTGTAAACCTAGCAAGGGTGCAATAGATACGAAAAAATAATTTATTGTGAGGGTTATGAAGAAAGCAGTTATAGTTTTCAGTGGAGGTATAGATTCAGTTTGTGCAGTTTCTTTTTTAAAATCAAAATATGACTTGTATGGAATTACGTTTTCATATGGACAAAAAGCCAGTACTGAGATAATATCTGCTAAGTACTTTGCAAAGGAATTTGGATTAAAACAACATAAAATTATTGATATTGGGTTTATGAAGAAATTGTATGGGGATTCAAACGTATTAACAAGCTCGAAAAGAAAAATTCCTGAAAAATTTGAATATTCTATTGTAGTTCCAATTAGAAATGCAGTTTTCCTATCAATTGCATCAGCATGGGCTTTTACATTAAATGCATCACTTGTTGCATATGGTGCACATACGGGAGACAAACATTATCCCGATTGCAGACCAGCTTTTGCTAAAAAGCTAGAGTCCGCGTTTAATCAAGGAGAGATTGATGGAATACATGCAAAACTAAGAAAAAATATTGAGATTTGGTCTCCTTATCGTGAAGGATTATCAAAAACTGATTTATTAAAATCAGGAATGAAAAATCTAGGCGATTCAATTTTTAAAACTTGGAGTTGTTATTCAAATAAAAAATATCATTGTGGAGAATGTGAATCTTGTAATAATAGAAAGAAAGCTTTTGCAAAAGCAGGAATTACAGACAAAACAAAATATCTAAAATAATTCTAGTATTGATTACGAAGAATTTTCTTTTTGAGAATAAATCCTCTAATTCCAATATACCATGTCAAGAAGATCAGTCCTACCGTTCCCATGAATACATAATTTTGTAATTCAGGTGTTAATTCTGTAAAAAAGTTTGTAATTTCTCTTGAAATCAACATAGAAGCTGCAAGGACAATACCAAATTCTATTGCATACCATGTCCAGCTAGGCCATGATTCTTTTGGAATATGGGCAATTTTTTTTCCATCATGCATGAGTTTTTTGAAATATCATCAGTATTTAATTTTTCAGGAGACTTTAGAAAGAAGAGTCCGCTGCACGCTTTCTGATAAGGGTCATTATACTCTCTTTTTCTTCTTTTGTCTCATAAATTCCTCTAAAGGCTGAAGAGGATAATGTTGCATCGTTTCTAACTCCACGCATTTTCATGCATAGATGTTCTGCATCAGCTAGAACTACTACTCCTTTTACTCCTTGGGCATAAAGTTCATCTGCAATATTTTTTGTCAATCGTTCCTGAATTTGTAATCTTTTTGAGAATTTTTCTACCAATCTAACTAGTTTTGATATGCCAAAGACTCGACCATTTGGAGAATACGCAATGTGAATTTTTCCAAAGAATGGCAACATGTGATGTTCACACATTGAATAGAATTGAATATCACGTGCAATAACCATATCAGAATCTTCTGAGAATTGTACGGATAATTCTGAATCAGAATCATATCCTCCAAAGATTTCTTTATACATATTTGCAATTCTGTCTGGGGTCTCTCGTAATCCTTCACGTGTAGGATCTTCACCTACCTCAATGATTAATTCTCTAACGAGTTTTTTCACACGCTCTTTGTCCATGTATGTTATGAGAGAATTTTTCTAGTATTTGAACCTAATTGGATTTTTAGTCGAGTGGTAATGTTATGGTGCTCCAATAAATTTGTGTAATTGTGGAACCACTTTTACATCAATATAATATGGATATACAATATCATACAAGTTCAATAAGAGTTTTAATGATGGTTCAGAAATACCATATGTAGGTTGAATGACAAATCCATCTAGATTATCTTTAGAAACAATATTAAAAATTTGATTCACTAGTTCTTTAAATTCACTTAATTGAGTTTTTGAACTTACTACAATTTTGATGTAAGTAGTTTTTTTTGCAGAAATGGATGATTCAAGACATTTCATAGTATGTCCAATTAATTTGTTATAATGCTTCAAGTCTATAAAATCAGAATCTTTTGTTTTGAATTCAATTTTTACAATATCAATAAAAGGTAAAATATGATTGAATCTATCAATATCAAAACATGATGATTCTAGATAAGTAGGGATTTTTTTATTTTGTATATGTTTTGCAAGTAATGCTACTGCTTTATGTTGAATTAATGGATCACCTCCAGTGAAATTTACTTTGTAGGTTTGGTTTTTTAGATTCGAGTCAATTAGTTGATTTGCTTCTTCAATTGTGTATTCTGTTCCTGAATCAAGTGGAAGGGATTCTTTTGTGTCACAATAAAAACATGTGAAAGGACATCCTGCAAGTCTCACGAAAAGAGTCTTTGTTCCATATAGTATACCTTCTCCTTCAACTGAAGTAAATATTTCAAATAATCGTACTTTCAAGCAATAACCGTAAATTTTTTCATTATTTATTCAATGAGTTTTTAATGCATGACAGGTTCTTTTGTATAAAACAATCCTGAGATGAAAAATACTATTCCTAAGATCCCAATAGCACTTCCAATTAATTCTACTTGATTTTGATAAACCCCTTCAATTGGAGCCCATAACCAAGCCATCAAAGCACCTACTATAATCATTGGAATTCCAACCCCAACAACAATAGATTTTGATGTCATGTTCATGCTGTTTAGAAAATGTATATGAAGTTTATGATAAACTATCAAAGAGAATTTTTAATTTCTTGTAATTGTTTTGCCAAATCTCGTAATAAGTGATTGGCTGTATCAAATTCACCGTCATACAAATAACGTTTGATGTTTTGAAGGGTATTTTTAGCAATTTCTAAATCATCTTGTTCAATTCCATCGATTTGAGATAGTCTGTATAATGTTTTTTCAACTTGTAAAACTCTAGATTCAAGTCTATCATTTTTTGTTAGTTTGAATTGATCCTTAATTGACATGATTTTTCTAATTTCTTTAGCAATTTCATCTGGATTTTCTGCTGAAGAAAGATTTTGTTTGGCTATTTCCAGTTTTTCTATAATTTCATCAGAAACATTCTGATTTTTTGCATTTTCAATCAATCTGTCAAGTTGTTCTAGATATTTCTGAGCATATTCTTTAGCACGATAAGATTCTTGTTTTGATGCAGTCTCTCGAAGTTCTTTATTTATTTCTGCTACATTCCCTTTAATTTTATGGAGTATTTCTGATGCTGAAGAAAATTGTTTATCGTTGATTTGCTGTCTTGCTTTAAGAAATAACTCATCAACTTTTAAAAAGTCAATTTGTACATCATATTTTTTAGCAATTGTTTTAAGACTGTTAACATATCCATGTAATCTTTGAAGATCGTTAGATGGATCTCTAGCATCATTTCTTACAGAAGTTGTTTCAGTTTTAGGCGTAGTATCAGTAGTCAATTGTTTAGAAATTTCTTTGAAAATTTTCATGGCAGATAGAAAATGTTCCTTTGCAGAACTGACATCATCATTTCTAAGGGACTTTTTTAATGCATTAACATTTTGTACGCCTTCTTCAAACAATCTCTTTATTTTATCTGATGAATCATTAGGAATTTGATTTTTAATTTGATTTTGTGCACGTTCTGCAATTTTTAGAAGAATTGAAGGATTATTTTCAGCATAAACATTACTTGTCATACCTCCAAAAATCATACTAGTGACTAAGAATAACAATCCAAAAGTAACTATTGTTTTCATTCTTCTTCCTCCAATTCAGTCTTTAATTTAACCAGGTTTTGTAAGTCTTTTTTAGAAATTTCAATGACTCCTTGTCTTTCTAATCGTTTTACTGCTCGCCACATTGTAGTTCTAGGTTGAAGAAATTTTTTTCTTAGATCACTTTCTAAAGCTTCTCCTCCATTTTCAGAGATAAATTTAACAATTTCTTTATCATCTTCACGCATATCTGGTCTTAGACTAAAGATATTTTCAGGATCAGTAGATTTAGTCATTGTTGTAGATTCAGGAACAAGTTGAGTTTGTATAACTGGTGAAGATTTTGTTTGTTTTCGTTTAAGCATAATAACTGCACCAGAAATTGCTACAGCAACAGGAATTAAGATTAGAGCTATTGTAGAAATATCAAAAGTTGGTTGTTCCTGGTTTGTGATTGGTGGATTTGTGATTGGTGGATTTGTAGTTCCAAAAATATAATTAATTTCTGAAAAGCCGGAACTTAGTTCTAGTTGTGTTTGATCATTTACTAAAATCATATTTGATGGTAGTGCATTCATACCTACAATTATAGAATTTTGTGGCATTAACAATGAATAATCAATTGGTGAATCAAGTGAAAAAGTCCATACTCTTCCCTCTTTTGAAATCAAATCATGAATATCATAATCAATTGTAATGGATGATGATCCAAAGGTATCGATAGTTACATTATCACCAATTATTTCACTAGATAGTAAAAATCCATTTTCACCGACAGCAACAAAGTTATCGATTGACGGACCAAATAGATTAACTTCAAAATCTGGATCTAAAGGATCTGCCTCAAATTGAGTTGAGATATGTGTTGAGCCATCTGAATAGAGGGTGAGTTCAAGAGTTCGAGTAGAGCTGAATGAGGTCTGAACCGGTATCGTTAGTGCCACAACAATTAAGCCAACAATTATCAGAGGTGCCTTAACCATTGTTTCGAGGATACCCTCAGTCCTTACAAAAAGCATTCCATCTTCTCGAAGAAACTCTTTCCTATGAATTGGTACGATTTCGGGGTTCATTGGCTCAATACCTTAGATTCATGCTTTCTACCAATCCCTGAAACCTCTTAAATTCCTGGAAAAATTGAAGTCCTTTTTCAGTGATCAAAAAGACTCTGTTTCTATCATTTTTGACGGATTCGACTAAGCCAGCTTCTACCAGTTTCTCACATTTGTCTAGTACTGCATAGTGAGACAGGTTGGCTTTGCGAGAGATTGCAGATACAATGATTCCATTACGACCACCGTCGGCGGTAACGTCAAGGATATCACCCATTATGCCCATTTCGGACCTGTATTGTTGTTTTGACATGCATTAGTATAGAACTATTTGGTTTATGAGGAACATTTTGAAACTTTATAGCGGAACGCTAAGCGGAACGGCTGTTTCATCAAGAAAAATACTCAATTTTGATAAAAATTGACGCGAGAGAGAAAAATTTGCGAATAATCATTCCTAAAAATTTTATTTAAAAAATCACAATTTCCTCAAAAAGATATCATTTAGAATTTTTTTGCAAAATTTAATCAATTTTGAAAGATTTGATCAATTTGAAAGAAATTTTGTATATAAGGAACAGGATGATTCCTAGCCGTTCCTAAACTATTATTTAATTAAAAAATATCTAATGATAAAACCCCAAAAAAGAACTATTGGAGCAATAGTAATCATTCTAATGCTTTCCACCTCACCAATATCTGTAAACTATTCATTTGCAGAAATAGAAGATAATCAAAAGGAAAATGATGAAAACTTATCAAAAAATTGTCAAAAAGACAGACTTGGAGCAATTCTAACTGAAAAAATAGTTGATGGAAAACTCGAAGTACGACATTATTCATTGCCGGAGGATATTTCAGGAGAAGATTTCCATAGAATGCTGTCTTTTGAAGGTCAAACAGATAGTTGGGCATATGTAAACTATAATGCATATCAGTCAGGAATTGTTCTTTTTGACGGAAAAGTATCAAAAATTGGAGAGAATCTATGGATGATCTCTACAGATGATGTGTTAAATCTTGATGAAAAACAGTCAGACCTAGAATTAAGTGAAAAATACAGTTATTCCCACATTAAATTACACGGAACTACTTCAAATGAGGAATTCAGTTATAAAATCATATTTTCTGGAAAAATTGTAGAAACAGATGGTGAGAACATATTTACCAGTTCCTCAATGAATTCTGGTCTAAAAAATCCTGAGACATGTCAAAATATCAAACTTCTTCAAAGTGGAGAATTGACCATAAACTTAGGAAAATCAATCAATTCTAATCAAGTATTCAGAAATTCAATATCTGTAAGATAATTATCTTTTTTCTTTAATTGACAAAAAATCATTCACAAGGTCAGCTTTGAGATTCATAGTAACTTTTTATTCCCAATTTGAAAAGTAAATCATAAAATGTTTGATAAATTCAAAAATGAAGAGGGAGAAGAAATGGTAGAAGAGAAGACAGATGATACAAAAGTATCTACAGAATCAGGTTCAATAGTTGAATCCTCAAGTGAGATTGGAATTGGAGAATTAATGGGAAAACGTGCAAAGTTAGAAGAAGCCATAGATTATGTAGGTTTGATGATAAAAAATCTTAAAGACAAGAGAACTTTGCTTGAAAAAGATATAGAAGAAGAATCAGTAGATATCAAAAATCTTAAAGAAAAATTACAAAAAGTGAGTGAATACATAGAAGAAGAAAATAAAGGAATAGGGGAGCTTGTTAACAAGAGACAGCAGGTAGAAAATGAGGCTGATGAAGTAGGTATTATTATCAATAATTTAAGAGAAAAACTTTCAGGTGTTGATAGAATTATTGATGATGAAGGAACTAGAGTAAAGAAAATCAAAGAATCCAGAGAAACTTTAGGGGATTAAAAAATTTAATTAGAGAAATTTGGTAGTGGATGCTTCATGAGTATCTGAAGGCACTGATGGGAACATTTGACCTGCAGAACTTTCAGCAACAGCAGCAGCTTCTTTGAGAATACTTTCAGATTCTGCATTAGTTGTTTCATCTATTCCAAATGCTGAATCACCTGAGAAACTTTCTGTCATAAAACCTCCAAGCATTTCTGCCATCTGACCAATTTCTTGTTCAGCTCCTGGCATTATCTTTCCAAGAGATGATTTTAGATTTTTCATCAAACCCATAGTAGGCATTATTGCTACAACAGTATCTCCAAGATCACTAGCTGTGGTTAATCGTAATTCGATTTGCTCTAATGCTATTCTAGCACTACTCAAAATTTTGGTAACTTTTCTTACTTCAGCTAATTCATTTCCTAATACTTTTGAAGTTTGAGTATCATGTTTTTGTGTGGCTTCGACGATTCTTTGAAAAAGTTTTCCATCTCGTTCTTGTAAGCTATTAAGCATTGTATCTAATTTTTTAATTTGAATTTGTAATTTTTTTATACCATCTTGTACACGAGGCTTTAACGGACCTTTTGGTTTGATAGTATCATTAATTTTTTCAGCAATACTAGGTTGTGGTTGTTTAGACCAGTTATTAGCTAAATTAGGCATAAGTTAGTTTTTAGAATATGTACTTAATTTTGGGTGTAAACAATGGTTAACAGTACATAAAATTTTACTTACAAGAACTAGATTTTTCAAAAGTATCTTTTGAGGAGTTCCTTAATGAAAAATCAAAATATTTTACACGCCCAATAATTTAAACTCAAAAGGTATTTTTAGTTAAAATCTCAAAAAAATATTAAAGCATTTTTTTAGAGTCATAATATGAGTGAAAATTTTGGATTCGATTTGCCTGATAAATCTATAAAATTAACCCATAAAGAATATGTAAATTTGGTAAATAGGATCAGAGGGAATTTTTTAAGTTATGTTTCAGTATTAGATACTACATTAACTGTAATAATATCAGATTTATTTTTACGAGATAAAAATGATTTTGCATTATGGGCCAAAACAGTTTTTGATGAGGATAGAGCTGCATCATTTGGAGCAAAAATATTTTGGTTATCAAGAATAATGAGATATCATTCAGATTTCAAAAAAGAAATTGATGAATCAATTAGAGTTAAAATTCAACAAAAACTAAATGAAATAAGAGAGATAAGAAATGATTTTGCACATAATTTTGCACATAATAAAAAAATTAACAAGGAAAATATAAAAAATAGAATTATTACATTATATGATTTTGAAGAAGGAATTACAACATCTAAAATCTTCAAAATGGAAGATATAATGAGTTTGATAAATGATCCTTGGATATTAGAACAATTAGAGAAATTAGAAACATTAACAAAAAAGATTAGAGGGTAATATCTTGGAATAAAATTAGAAATTTATTTTTATAATGGAATTTTATATTTGTATAAGTGAACAAAAAAACTATTCTAATTCCAATTGTTGTTATAATTGGAATATTTATGATTAATTTTGCATCTGATAAATCTCAAGAAGAAAATAATGTTATATTTCATGTAACTCTTGCAGATCCTGAACTATACAAAAATGGAGTTTATAGTAATTCATTTTTTATGGATGAGGGAGAATATTCTTTTAGATTTGTTCCAAATGGAAGTAGTCCAGAAAATTTAACAATTGCATTAAATGGAAACAATTTCAATTTTTCTGAAGATTTCAAACTTAAAGGAACATCACATCAAACTGGAATATCAGAATATTTTACATGGGAATATGAAGGAGAACAAAGAGTAATGATTTCAGAATCACAGGATGTTTCAATAATTATTAATCCAAATGGAAAGGAGAGGGGTTCTGTATCAGTAGACTTGATACAAAATTAGAAGGCGTAAACCCCTTACTGCAGAACCATGAGAGATTTCCTCTCTTTCTCAGATCATTTAATGTCTGATTACCTTTTTCGTTCTGCGGAGTTACGCAGTTTTAGTCGATAGATATTACATCCATTGACATTAATCAGTATAGTAACTTTAACTATTTAAAATTTTATACAATTTTTCATAAAAAATTCTCAATTTTTATAAAAAATTTTGTACTAATTCATTATAAAATCGATCTATAAATTACGAATTTCCAACTTAAAATTATTGAAATTATCTGAAAAAATTGCATTAGTTACTGGTGGAAGTCGTGGGATTGGATTGGCCACTGCAAAAATTTTATCAGAAAATGGTGCATCAATAGCAATTACAGCAAAAAACGAAGAACAATTGAAAAAATCAGTATTAGAAATTCCAAACGCAATAGCTGTTGCAGCTGATATTAGAAATAAAGAGGATGTAAAAAAAGTAGTCAGTAAAACAATTGAAAAATTTGGAAGAATAGATATTCTAGTCAATAATGCTGGAATATTTCCAAAGATCCAAGAATTACATAATATTGATGAGGATAATTGGAATGAAGTTTTAGATGTAAATCTTACTGGACAATTTAGATTTACTAAAGAGACAATACCACATTTACAAAAAAATGGTGGTTCAATTATTAATATTTCATCAGATGCCGGATTAAAGGCATATCAAGGATTTAATGCTGATGCATATTCTGCTTCAAAAGCGGCTATGATCTTACTGACAAAATGTTGGGCACTTGAATATGCAAAAGATAAGATTCGAGTCAACTGCATATGTCCTGGTGTTGTAGATACAGATATGACAAAACCGTTTCTAAAGACTCAGAAAGATAAAGAATTCATGGATAATGAACATCCAATTGGCAGGATTGGTCAACCAGAAGAGGTAGGAAAAGCTGTCATGTATTTTGCATCTAATGATGCATCATGGACTACGGGTGCTATTCTAGCAGTTGATGGAGGAGAATCAATTAAATGATTTCACATGAATTTAATACAACTATGGAGAACAAAAAACGATGAAAGACAGAAAATCAAAGGCAAAGTTAATTTTACTTTTAGGAATTATTTGGATAATAATTTCATTACCTTTACCATGGATTATTAATAATCCATCAGTTTCAGAATCACAATTCTTCACAATTTTAGGCATTATAGGGGTTTTGTCAATTCCATTTATTGCTCTGGGAGTTGCATGGTCACTAAAGCCAGAACTGACAACTTAGGTAATTTCAATTGAATGATATTCCAATTGTAGATAAAATTCCCGAGTTAGATATTGCCATTACAGCTGCAAAAGAAGCTGGGGAGGCTATCTTAGAGATTTATCATAGAGATTTTGAATCATTCAAAAAAAATGATGATTCGCCGATTACAGAAGGAGATCTTAAGAGTAATGAAATAATTAAAAAAATTCTTTCAAAAACAGGGCACATAATATTATCAGAAGAAGATAATGATGATCAAAGTAGATTAGAAAAAAATACCATTTGGATTGTTGATCCCCTTGATGGAACTTCTGATTTTATTGATAAAACAGGAGAATTCACTATAATGATTTCATTAATTAAAAATAAAAAACCAGTTCTTGGAGTAATTGGTTGGCCTACAGAAAAAACATTGTTTGTTGCACAAAAAGGAAGTGGAGCATTCAGGTATTCAAATGGTAAATGGAATAAGATATCAGTTACTAATGAAAGTAATATTTCAAAATGTAGAGCTGTAGGATCAAGACATCACTTATCTGATAAAGAAAAATTATTTATCAAAAAATTAGGTATTGAAGATTTTACAAGTATTGGTAGTTCATTGAAAGTAGGAAAAATAAGCTCAGGAGAAGCTGAAGCATATATCACAACTACAAATAAAATGAAAGAATGGGATTCTGCAGCATCTTATTGTATTATTTCAGAAGCTGGAGGAAAAATGACAGATATGTCAGGCAATGACATCACATACAACAACAAAGAAGTCCATCATCAAAATGGAATTTTGGTTACGAATGGATTAGTACATGATAAAATAGTTGAAGAATTTAAAAAATTAGAGTAGGTTTCTTCCTTTAAGGAAGTCCTTCACTTTGTTTGCACTTTCTGAAAGTGGTTCATGTTCAGTGTCAATTATTAGATCAGCTTTTTCTGGAGCCTCATAAGGATCATCAATACCAGTAAATCCTTTGATTTCTCCTGCTCTTGCTTTGGCATACATGCCTTTTACATCTCTTTCTTCACATTTTTCTAAAGAACACTTAACATAACATTCTGCAAACTGGTCACCTGCATCAATAATCTGTCTTGCATTTTCTCTATTCTCAATGTATGGAGATACCAGAGAAACTGCACTTGGAACACCATGTTTTAGTAAAAGCTTTGCCAAATGAGCAACTTTTTTGTTATGCTCATCTCGTCCTGCTTTTGAAAAATCTTTTGGAGAGAACCATTCTCTTAGTTCATCTCCATCAAGCATTGCCAAATTTGGGATGTCTTTCTGCAAATCTTTTACAATGGTAGTCTTTCCTGAACAAGGAAGACCAGTCATCCAAAGAATGAAAGGTTTCATAGACAAAAATATCTGAACAGCCCATAAAGAGCTTACGTTAATTTTTTGCCCAAGGTAGATTTTCTAAATAATCAATTTCTGCAATCATTTCATCTACTTTTTTTACTATAGCAAAAACTGATCTATATTGTTCATACATTTCAATTTCTTCTTCTTTAGTTAATACGTCAGCTTCTGCATCATCAAAGAATTTATTTTCTTTGTTAAGATGATCGTTTAGAAATATGGCATATGTTCTCAAATATCTTGAGACAGGTTCTTGTGCGTCTTCACCATTTTTCCATCTTTTTAGATGATATGAAATTTGTCTAGCTATATTTCTTCCAAATTCATGTTCTATCATAAATTTTCGAATTTCTTCTTTTAGAGTATCATAGCTTGCAACACATGGAAAGTATGAATCTTCTTCTCTAGAGTGATGAATTATGTCAACAAATTCTGAAATCACAATAGTTATTTTTGTCAGATCTGAAAATGGGATTTTTGTACCTTTGTATAGTTCATTTGAACATTTCATCACAATTTTTTCTAGACGGCGAACTTGATCATGATCTGCACGTAATTGATTTGTAGCACTCATAATAGTATAATTCAGAATATATCATTTAAAAATCAATTTTAGAGCCTAAAATTTTCAAAAAATCTAGTTTAATTTTTATCCAGATATGTTTACATTTTGTCATTAATGAATTCGATCGTTTTTTCTATATTGAGTTTGATTAGAGGTCAAGTAGAGGATTTGATTCCATTATCAAATTTTGATTCAAGTATGATTTTTAATAAAATTACTGAATTGCAAAATTCTATTGGAACATTATCTATTCAAGATGGGCCAATTGCATCAGCTCATGTTATTTTACTTGCAGCAGGAGTAGTAATTTTTCTAGGAGTTGCAGGAGAGGCATTCTTCAAAAAAACAGGAATTCCAGACGTAGCATTTTTGATGATTCTTGGTGTAATTATTGGACCTGTATTTGGAATAATTCAACCAGAGGCGGTTATACAAGTAGTTCCATATTTTGCAGCTCTTGCATTAATCATTATCATGTTTGATGGTGGATTAAATTTAGACATAAAACATGTTATAAAAACAGCACATTTTTCAGTGACGTTAGCAGTTTTAGGTTTTATTTTATCAGTTGTATTGATCACACTTGCTGCTCATTTTGCTTTAGGATGGTTATGGTTAGAAAGTATTCTTCTTGGATCTATTGTAGGTGGAAGTAGTTCAGCAATAGTATTTGGTCTTGTCAGAAATATCAAAATTTCAGAAGAAACAAAATCAATGTTAAGTTTTGAATCTGCTCTAACAGATATTTTAGCTACAATTGTTGCATTCATATTATTTGAAGCAGTACTTGCTGGACATTTTGATCTAAATACATTAGAAGAAACATTCGGAAGAGCTATTGTAGTAGGTTTAGTTCTTGGATTTGGTGTAGGTATTCCTTGGATGTATGTTTCAACAAAGCTAGGAAATGCTCAACATGCATATATGCTAACGTTAGGGATTTTATTTGTTTTATTCTTCTTAGCAAATTCATTTGGGGAATCAGGAGCCTTAACAGCTCTAGTATTTGGCTTAATGATTGGAAACAAGAGTCACCTATCACGAATACTGAGATTTAAGCTTCCAAGAATTGAGATGGATGATCCAACTCATAATCAATTAACATTTTTGGTACGTTCATTTTTCTTTGTGTTTGTAGGATTGATGGCAAGTTTTGGACAAATTGAATATATAATATTTGGAATTTTAATTACAATCGCAGTTTATTTTGGAAGAGTATTCGTAGGCAAAATAACGTTAACAAAAAGATTCTCTCTCTTAGATAGAGCAGTAACCAACTCAATGATTCCAAGAGGATTAGCTGCTGCAGTACTAGCAACATATCCAATTACTATGGGAATTCCAAATGCTGAAGCATATCCACAAATTATTTTCTTTATTATTTTATCATCAGTTATCATAACAACCATTGGGTTAGGAAAATCAAAGAAAATCCCACCACCGGAATCAGTAGAAGGTGGATTTGTAAAACCACCTGAAGATTCACCTGAAGATTCGGATATTAGCCAGACAGTTGAGAAAATACAAGATAATTTAGGTACGGATTCAATTGATGGTGAATTTGTTACAAAAAAATCAAATTCTTAGAATGATAAATTAGTTGTTTTATCAAAGATCTAGTGATTCTTTGAGGCCTTTGTACCTGTTTCTAATAGTTACTTCAGTGACGTTTGCAGCCTCTGCGATATCACGCTGAGTTTTATCTTCACCATTTTTGACACATGACAAGTATAGTGCAGCAGCAGCTAATCCCATTGGATCTTTACCTGCTGAAACTTCATTTTCTTGTGCTTGCTTGAGAACCTTGGTTGCATATCTTTTAGTTTTTTCAGCAATTCCAATCCTACTTGCAATTCTTGCGACACATTGAATTGAGTCAGTTACTGGCATTTTCAAATCAAGTTCTTTTACAAGTAATCTGTAACATCTCGCAATGTCTTTTCTTTTGATATTTGCAGCTTGTTCCACATCTTTAAGATTTCTCGGAGTTGCCGTATCACGACAAGCAGCATACAGAGCAGATGCCATTAAAGCAGAAATTGAGCGACCTCTAACTAGACCTTTTTCTAATGCCTTTCTGTAAATGTAAGCTGCTTTTTCAATAACTGCATCAGAAATTGCTAATTTATCCTTTAATCTGTTTAATTCGCTAAATGCTTGTCTAAAGTTTCTATCAACTGGTTCATGAACTTGACTTCTACTATCCCAAGTTCTGAGTCTTTCAATAGTACTTTTCATTGATGCTGTTAGTGGCCTACCAGATGCATCTTTGTTTACAGGATTGATAATTGTTGCAAGACCCATGTCATGCATTGTCAGTGATGTTGGTGCACCAGCTCTTGCTTTGTTTCCGCCTTCATCTTGTGTAAAGGATCTCCATTCTGGCCCTGCTTCTTGTAGTTTTTCAGTAATTACAAATCCACATTTGGAACAAAACATTTCGCCTGATTCATTATCAGTAACTAATTTTCCTTGAGCACATCTTGGGCATAATTCTTTAGTTTTGCTTACCATGATTAATTCTAGAATTCTACGTTATTTGGTATTTATGAATCAACAACTTTTTTTCTACAAAATTAGGCATAAAATCAATTGGTATGATTATTGTAGAATTAGGATTCTAGTTTTTCTTTGATTGTTTGAGTGTATTTGTTATTGTATTCATTGAATAGTTGGATTTTATCTTGAGCCAAAGCCATAGCTCCAGGTCTACTGTTAATGTGTGCTTCAGCAGTTTCTTGTTCTTCTAATAATTTTTCAAGATTTTCTTTTGGATATGATTCTAGATTTGCAAGTAAAGTAACAATTTCTTTTTCAAAAATATTCTTCGTGTCAGGAATTGCAGGTGGTTCAGCACCAATTATTTCCTTGGTAGTAATATTTCCAAATACTTTTTTATCTAATTCTAGCAATATTAGAAAATGGAATTAGCAGTATAAATTTAATTTCATTTTTAAATATTTTACAAAAGTGAGTGCAGTGCAATCAAACGTTTTATCTTTTGATAATTTCAGTATTATTTGATGACTTATTGCATAGGTAAATGTAAAAAATACAAGGCGCTAAAACCAACACAAATGGGAAGATATGCAGCAGGACAAAAACGGTGTAATTATTGTGAGATATTTGTAGACTTTGATGGAATTATTTGCCCATGCTGTAATAGACAATTACGATGTCTACCAAGAAGTAGAAAAGGAAAGGAAAAGTATTTAGCTCAGATAGTTAGATAAAAAAAGACAGAGAGGTTTTTTAATGAATAATTTTGTTTTATGAAACCATGCCTAAGAATTAAAGTTCTACTTATAAGAAATCAATATAATTCAAAATATGGCAATTCCTGAAGATGTTGAAGAATATGTTGAAAAACATATCAAGCTAATGGTTTCTCAAACTGAGACATATTTGCCATTTATCAAAGTTGCATTTCCATATTCAAAAAATGTAGCTGATGGGGTCTACAATCTGATAATTGGTAGTGCATTGTCAGTATTTGTAAATCAATATGCCATGAGAATGAAATATCCAACTGCAGAAGATTTTGCAGATTTTGGAAAAATTGCTTTAAAATATAGAGATCAAGTTGATCAGTTTTTTACATAACTAAGCTAATTCGCCTAGAAAATGAATAGTATTATTGGTGACAATTACAGTTCTATCTTTTGGAACTCTATACAATTTTTTTGAACTGTTAGTTGTCTGTACAATTAATTTTGAAAATGGATCCTTGAGTGACTTGTAGAGAATTCCTTTTTCACTTACTGATTGAGACCAATGCGTTCCTTGAACAAAAGATATTGTTTGAAACTTTACTACTTGATAAGAATATACCATTTCTAATTAATTAGAAACTATAGCACTCATTAAGGATTTTCCTCCAATTAATGCAGTTATAGATAATCCAATATTTGCAACAATGTTGATTGCAAGTGCTCCATAATGACTATTCTCAAGAAGATTGCTTGAGTCAAGTGCAAATGACGACATTGTGGTAAGCGAGCCACAAAAACCAACTGCTGCAAAAAGAGAATATCTGCCATCAAGATTCCATTGTTGTGACAATACAACAAATGCACCAAGGATGAATGCTCCTATTACATTGACGATTAAAACATTCATGGGTAAAGTATTGAAAAGTAAAGGCGATTCAGTAATTTTGTATCTTAGAAATGCTCCCAACATTGAACCAACTGCAAGGAAAACAAATTCTAGACCTTTCATCTACATAATACAGATTAATTGTCATTATTAGTGCTATATGGAAAGATTTAGGTTCAATTTGTGCCTAATCTAGTGTTATCTAAGAAATACGAGTATATGGTTTTTATAGGTTCAATTTTGTTCCAGACTAAATGACCATTAAACTAAGATGTGAAGACTATGGTTTTGAGTGTGAATTTGTTCTAGATGAACAAAAAAGCGTAGAACTCATAGAAAAATTAAGAAATCATTTTGAAGAAGAACATGGAATTGATTATACAGTAGAAGCTGTTACTCAAATGATTACAAATCGTGGACATTCTTTAGAATCAATAAAGAAATAATTTTTAAAAATTATTTTTCATTTTTCAACATTTATTATAATGTATATTGTATTGTTAAGAAAACTAACAAGTTTTAAAAAAATTATAGGAATTTTTTGTTTTCAAAGTTATGATCATAATACAAAATTACCTGAAACGATTTGTTTTTATTTTTTAATCACTAATAGTTACTAGTAGTGGTACAAAATTATTCAAATGATTATGATGTCAAGTGTGAACTAGATACTTGCAAAACCTACCCTGCAATAACAGATTCTGAAAGAGGAGAAATTGTTTGTGGGGGTTGCGGTCTTATTCTAGTGCAAAACATATCTGATACATCATACGAAAGCAACGGTTACACTCAGGAAGACTTTATGAAGTTAGCAAGAACGGGTCCTGCAACATCATTAACAATGAATGATAAAGGATTATCAACTGTAATTGGTACCAATAAAGATTCTACTGGGAAAGCATTATCCAACAAGACAAAATATGAATTCAACAGACTACGAACTTGGGATCAGAGAAGCAAATCAAGAAAAACTGCTTCTTTGAGCAAAGCATTTACTTTGCTTCATGGTATGAAAACAAAATTAGGCATCCCAGATAGTGTTGTAGAAAATGCTGCCTATATTTACAGAAAAACAGTCAATGCAAAACTTACCAGAGGTAGAACTATGGCTTCATTGGTTTCTGCTTCATTATACGCAGCATGTAGAGAAAACAACATTCCAAGAACGTTAGATGATATTGCTGGTGCTGGAAATGTTGAAAGAAGAATACTTTCCCGAGATTTGAGAACCATAATCAAAAAGCTTGAATTGAATCTTAATCAGTATGATACTGCATCATTCATATCAAAAATTTCAAACAATATGAACTTGAAAGAAAAAACCAAAAGAGATGCATTTGAGATTCTAAAACGATGTGAATCAGAAGAGATTACTGCTGGAAAACACCCTGTAGCACAAGCTGCTGCATCATTATACATTTCATGTATAATGAATGGTGAAAAAATTAGTCAAAAGAAGTTTTCAGTAGAATCCGGAGTTAGTGACGTAACTATTAGAAACAGAACTGTCCTGATTAAGAAAACATTAAAGCTTGTTGAGTAGAAAATCCAAAAAACCCCTACAAGTTGATTGTAGGAGATAATATTTTTTCATAGATTATTTCTTTTAGTTGATTTGCTAAATCCATTATTACACGAACTTGCTCCATCGTAATTTCTCTTAGACTTTGGATTGTATCATTAAGTTCTGAAATCTCTGCATGTAAACGTGATTTTTCATTTTTCAGATTTGAAATTTGTCCTTGTAGATCTATATTTTGTTGTTTTAGTTTGCTATTTTCTTCAACTAATCGTTGAATCTTTTCTGATTCAGTCTCTTCTGGGAATGGTGCTGGAACAGGTTCTGGTTCTGGAGTACGAATTGGTTCTGGTTCTGGGGAAGGTTCTGGAATTTGTGGTGGTTCTGGTTCTTGTTCTGTTTCAACTGCTAACGAAAATTGCAAAGAACCTACAAAGACAAATACTACAAGCAGACATAGAATTAGAGTAATTTTCATTTTAGTATTTCACAGATAATTTTAGAGTAATTTTGTATATGAATATGATTACTAATTTCTAAGAATGAAAAAGAGTGTTATTTGTAGAAATCAGGCTCTTGATCTTTCTTTTGTTTAGGAAGATCTTCCATTACTGCCTGAACAACTTCATTGTGGTTATACGTCAAATGTCTGAGAAACTTTGCTGATTCATCTGCTCTAGTTTTTTCATCTGCAAATAACATCTCAGGACTACTCAATTCAGCCATCATTGTGTTACATTCTTGACAAGGGTCAAAATCTAGGTAAAGTTTCATGATATGTCTCAACTTCCTTAGTATTTAGACTATTTTATGGATGGATTTGGCGGTATCTCTTTTTTTCTAGGCTTTACCTTATCCACTGCATCAATCAGATCTTGCTGAGTAATCTTGATATCTTTTACATTTTCAGATTTGGCATTAACATGTTTCTTCAATGCTGTAATTGCAGCTCTATTTGCAACAGCAGCAATTTCTGCACCGTTGAAACCATCAGTTAATTCTACAAGTTTTGTAATGTTTACATCACTTGCAAGAGGTTTCTTTTTAGTATGAATCTCAAAGATGTGTCGTCTTCCCTTAGCATCAGGATTTGGAACCCTTATAATTCTATCAAATCTACCTGGTCTTAACAGAGCCTCATCTACAATATCTAATCGATTTGTTGCACCAACTATCAAAACATTATTGAGTTCTTCTAGTCCATCAATTTCAGTAAGAATTTGAGAAACCACATTTTCTGTTACATGTGATTCTGAACTCCCACCACCTCTTCGTGGAACAAGTGCGTCAACCTCATCTAAGAAGATGATACATGGTGCTGCTTGTCGTGCCTTTCTGAAGATTTCTCGTACTCCTTTTTCAGACTCACCTACCCACTTTGAAAGTAGTTCAGGACCTTTAATGCTGATAAAATTTGATTCAGTCATTTTTGCAAGAGCTTTTGCAATTAGTGTTTTTCCTGTTCCAGGCGGACCATGAAGTAAGATTCCTTTTGGTGATTCTACATCAACATAATCAAATGCTTCTCTGTATTTTATAGGCCATTCTACTGCTTCCTTGAGTTCCTCTTTTAATTCATCCAAACCACCCACATCATCCCAACTGATATTTGGAATTTGGACTTGGACTTCTCTTAATGCACTTGGTCTAACTTCCTTTAATGCATCACTAAAATCTTCACTAGTGATCTGAATTTTTTGAAGAATTTCTGATGAAATTTTTTCTTCATCAAGATCAATCTCTGGAAGAATTCTACGAAGAGATCTCATTGCTGCTTCTTTAGATAAAACTTCTAGATCAGCTCCAACAAAACCATGAGTAATCTTTGAGATTTGTTTAAGATCTACTTTTTCATTAATTGGCATGCCACGTGTATGAATTGAAAGAATTTCAAATCTTCCTTCATCATCAGGAATACCAATTTCAATTTCTCTATCAAATCTACCTGGGCGTCTAAGTGCAGGGTCAATCGAGTCTGGCCTATTAGTAGCTGCAATAACAACAACTTTTCCTCTGGATTTCATACCATCCATCAAAGTCAATAATTGAGAAACTATTCTTTTCTCAAGTTCTCCAGACACCTCGTCTCTCTTTGGGGCAATAGAATCAATCTCATCAATGAAAATTATGCTTGGTGAGTTTTCTTCGGCTTGAGTAAAAATTTCTCTTATTCGCTCTTCACTTTCTCCATAGTGTTTGCCCATAATTTCAGGACCGCTAAGTGAGATAAAGTGTGCATTTGTCTCTCCAGCAACTGCTTTTGCAAGCAGAGTTTTTCCTGTGCCTGGAGGGCCATATAACAAAACGCCTTTAGGTGCTTCCACTCCAATCTTATCAAATAATTCAGGATGTCTCATTGGCAGTTCTACCATCTCACGAATTTTTTGAACTTCATTTTTTATACCTCCAAGTTCATCGTAGGTAATTATGGGTACTGATGCATCTACAGCTTTAGTCATTGTTCCAAGCTTGAAGATAGTTGATTCAGTAACAATAACAGGTTTTGATGGCTTTGTACTAGTTACAACAAACTGAACTCTGCCACCCATTTGTGTATTAAGAGATACAGAATCTCCAGTTGTAAAAACATGATTGAGATAATTGTAAATCATGTATTCTTGTAATCCCTCAGCTGAAATTTTTTCGGTTGGAGATAATACAATATGTTCAGCATTTACAGCTTCAACTGATTTCAAAGAAATTTTATCGCCAATTCCTCCACCAATATTTTGTCTTGTCATTCCATCTATTTTGATTATTCCAGAACCATATTCTTCCGGTGCTCCTGGCCAAAGTTTTACATGTGTTTTTTTGTTGTATGTTAATTCTAAGATTTGACCAGTATTCCATTTTTGTTCTTCAATAATTTTAGGATCAATTATTGCTCTACCTCTTCCAACATGTTGTTGTGGGATTTCATCTATTTTTAAAACAATTTCTTCCATATCATTACCTCAAAAATTTAGGAGGGGTTTATTCAACCTCCACCGTTTTGCCTTTTGGTTTTTCTTCTTCAATTAATTTGAAGACTATTTGTAAAACTCCGTTTTTGTATGAAGCCTTTGCAGAGTTCTCATCAACCTTCTGTTCCACAGGAACTTTGACATGATATTTCTTTTCACCACGTTCTGCTGAAAGATCAACTAAATTGTTCTCAACAACTATTTTTACATCGGTCTTTTCAACTCCAGGCATTTCAGCTATGAGTTTTACAATCTTTTCTTTTTCATCGACAATTGTATCGACAAGTGGTTCTCGTGTATCAGAAGTTGGCAAAAGGCCTGGTTTGACATTTCCATACTCCTTCACAACAGGTTTTCCATCTGGACCAACGGTCATTGTATAACCATAATAAAATGGACCAGATTCAGAACCATTTCCCTTGAATTC
>JBHHVV010000004.1:0-42446 GCA_046754445.1 Candidatus Nitrosopumilus sp. | reverse complement strand
AACAACTACATCAAAGTACATAGATTTCGTTTCTTTGTCAATTATTTAATTCAAAAGTTTTTCATTAAGCCTATATTTGATATCTTTATGGGTGAAATAAAACAAGTAATTGTAGTTAGAACTGATCTAAAAATGGGAAAAGGGAAGATTGCAGCTCAGGTAGGACATGCTTGTGTTCTTGGTGCAGAACATGTGCGAAAATCTCATCCTGAATGGTATGAAGAATGGTGGGGTGGACAAGAGAAGGTTGTCCTCAAAGTATCTGGAATCAAAGAATTACAAGAAGTTAAAAGACATGCCATTGATTTGAATCTTCCTTGGTCTGAAGTAACAGATGCTGGCCATACTCAGATTGCTCCTGGAACAACAACTTGTATTTCTCTTGGACCTGCACCTGAAAACTTGATTGATAAAATTACGATTGATCTAAAATTACTTTAACTTGGAATGAGATATAACGAGGCAGGAGTTTTTTAAGTTATGAATAAAAAAGGAGTTATTGTTGGTATCTTTTTTGCTGTGATTATGACTACTTCCCTAGCAGCAGGTGTTATGTCCAACAGAGGGCCTTCTCCAAATAATGATCCTGAAGTAACAATTACTGGAACTCCTGCTGATAATTTTCCCGATGAACAACGAGCCCAATTTTGTGGAACGGGAACTCCAAAATCTACTGACTTTGTCAGAGAATTTTCTATTCCTACTGAATGCACAAACCCTTTAGCAATTGTTACTGATTTTGATGGTAATGTTTGGTTTGCTGAAACAAATACTGGAAACTTGGCAAAATTCGATCCTATAACTGAAACATTTACTGAATATGATAATCCATCATGGCCTGATGGCGGTCGCTCAATGATGTGGGGTATTGATTATGCCCCTGATGGTTCTGTGTGGTATACTGATGAAACCTATGATTCTGTATGGAAATTTTCTACCCTTGATGAAAAATATGAAAGATTGGGGTATCCTTCAGAAGGTGAATCTTTACCACAAAAACTCCAAGTTTATGGTTCTCAAATCATCATTAATGATTTTACAGGAAATAAAATTACCTTTTTAGATCCAAATCAATCTGATGAGGATGTAAATTACCTTAGTGTCCCTTCACCTGTGGATAATTCTGTAACTGCAGATTTTGCAGTTGATGCAAATAACAATGTATGGTATACAAATTGGTTATTCCAACAAGGTGGAGTTTTAGTAAAATTCAATCAAAACGGTTATTTTGACTCTGTAGCAAACTCTGAAGAAAAATCTCTCCCATTACTTGACTTTATTAAAATCTATGAACTACCTCCAGAGTTACTTACGCCAAATGGTTCTGTTGTTGATGATGACGGCTTGATTTGGTTGGCTGATACTACTACGTCCTATTTCTTTAGCTTTGATCCTTCCACTGAAAAATTTGTTCAATATGTAACATCTGATCCTTTACTTAGTACTTATGGAAATCAAACAGGAATTGTAAAAACTCCTATTTCTAGACCCTATTGGATAGATACTGATGAGCAAGGACGTATTGTTTTTAATGAACAAACTGGAAATAATATCTCTGTGATGGACCCAAAATCTCAAACACTTGTGGAATATCATATACCATCAAAGAATCCTAATTGGGGAGACTGTGATCCTGGAACTGGTATGATGTTAGCAGATTGTGGCTTGGCCCAAATATTTGATTTCGCTATTGATGGAGAAAAGATTTGGTTTACTGAATGGGTAGAAAATAATATTGGAGTTGTTGATACATCTGTTTCTTTACCCCTTGAAATACAATTAGATTCTGATTCTTTAACTCTAGCGCCTGGTGATTCAGAACATTTCAACTTTGTTGTATCACCAAAATCTCAAAAAGACTTGCTTGGTGTTTCATTAATTTTATCACCAACTCATGATTTTCTTAATGTTGAATTGCAGCATGATTCTCCAAATACATTCCAATTAGACTTTGATGAACCACATCCAGTTCATGCTTCAATTCATGCTTCAGAAGATGCAGTCCCTGGTACATACAAAATACTGCTTGGAGTACAATCTTCTGATATTGCAATTAGCAAATTTGTTACAGTGACAATAGAGTGATCCCTGATTTAGATTCCCAAATTGGGATTCAGGTTTACAGTACAAAATTTCCTGGAATTGGAGGAAAAATTAGAGTGGAATCTGAGGACTTTCAAGTATCTGAAATCATTTCTGAAAGGGCAAAAAATTCCATAAAGGAAGAAGATGGTTATGCAGTATACAAATTAAAAAAGAAAAAAATTGATACCAACCATGCTTTATCTGATATTTTTCGTAAAAAAGGAATTCGTCTAAAATCTCTTGGCCTAAAAGATGCATCAGCAATCACAGAACAATTTGTTTGCTCTGGAAATAAAGGGAAAGTAATTGAAAATTTTTCCACAGAAAAATACTCCTTAGAAAAAATTGGATTTGTAAAAAAACCCTTATCGAAAAAAGATATGATATCTAACCATTTCAAAATAAAAATTACTGATTGTACAAACGACTTATCATCTTTTGCTGAATATGATAAAATTTTGAATTTTTATGGTTACCAACGTTTTGGTTCTAAAAGACCCGTGACTCATTTGATAGGCAAGGCAATTTTACAAAGAGATTTTAAAAAAGCAGTAGAACTAATTGTATCCTTTACTTCTTCGTATGACTCTAAAGAAAATACTGAGATTCGTGAAAAACTTTCTAATGCTGAAAACTATGAAAAATATTTTGATCAAATTCCACATAAAATGGATATTGAAAGAATTGTTCTAAAAGAAATGATTAAAAATAATGATCCTATTCGTGCTATTCGTGCAATTCCGTTGTATCTGAGAAGGTTTTACATTCAAGCGTATCAATCTTTTATTTTTAATCAATCTCTGAGTTTGGCATTTTTAGATGGTGAAAATCTTTTTGATGCTCAATCTGGTGATGTTTGTTATGCTTTTGATGGTAAAATTGGAAAATATCTAAAAGGTATGGAGCAAAACTTGGCATTACCATTTGTAGGTTATTCATATTACAAAAAAACTAGGTTTGACTATCAAATATCAAAAATTTTAGAACAAGAAGAAATTTCTACAAAAGATTTCTTCATTAAAGAAATGCAAGAAGTAAGTAGCGAAGGTGGTTTTAGACAGGCTACCATTAATTGTTCAAATTACTCTTCACATGAAGCTGTTGTAGAATTTTCATTATCCAGAGGTTCGTTCGCAACAATTTTACTAAGAGAAATAATGAAGCCTGAAGATCCTATGATGGCAGGTTTTTGAGATCTGTTTTACAGTGGACATTACTTAGATGTCTTTAAGTTGGTCTTTTTTAAAGAAACTATGATTTAGATGGAAAAGGCATACATGCTAATCAGTTGTGAAATCGGTGAAGAACAATCCCTTTCTTCTCAATTAAAGGAAATTCCGGAGGTAAAAAATTGTTTGATAACCTATGGAAGCTATGACGTTGTAGCTGAATTTGTTACAGACACTCCTTTACAAATGAATGAAATTATTACATCTAAAATTAGAAAACTCCAAAAAATTAGAAGTACAATAACACTTCGCGTAACTACCTAACCTTTTTTCAAAATTTTGATTACTATTCCTACTCCTATGATACTGCTCCCAATAATTGCAATTTGAATACCATGTGCTATCCAATCTGGATTAGAATACATAAACGAGGATTCTGGTCCCACAATTGATTGTCCTTGAAGATGAAAAATTATTCCGAAAACTACTATTAATGAACCTACAATAATTACTAATGAACCTTTTTTCATGTATTGATATTCTTGTTTGTATTAAAAAGGGTAAACAGAATTGATAATTTGACCAAATGATTTTTTGATTTGGCCTTTAATCATTTTCCTATGATTCTATAAAATGTACAATTGGGATACTACCTATGAATCAAATGATCACAAGCACCTTGGTTTAATATTATTTGCATCTTCCTCCTCGCTTGCTGTTATACTATTTCTGATATTTCATCCTCAAATTGAATCTTTGAATCGAGAATCTCCAATTTTGATAAATATCATGTTCCTTCCTGCTATGGCAATAGGGTTTCTTTATGGGGTTAGGATAACTGAGAGGGCAGTAAATCCCTCAGAAATTCGTAGCCCATTCAAAAGATCATTTGTAAAAATTTTCCTATTCTTTTTTGTAATTGGTGGGATGTTCAGTTCTGTAAACTTTGCAATAAATGGTGGAAGCATCATGCCTAATGTTTCAATTTTAGAAGATGGACTTTTGCCATGGGTAAATGCATTTGTAATTGCCAATGGAGGCGCAACTTTTCTGATAATCTCTAGCATTACTCTGATGGCAGCAGCCACAAAAAGAATAGTTGGCATGAACTCTGGATTTTTAAATCGAATGGTGACCTTTGTTGGAACATTTGTTTTCATGACGATACTTGTTCTAAGTTTTACGAAATCTGATCCTACATCTTCAGGTGTTTTCTTGTATACCTTTTATCAAGCAGGAATTGTTGGTGGTGCATTTTATGCAATGAATAAACTGACAAAAAATCAAAACATGTTAGAAGATTTCACTAATGGTTACTAAGTTTCCCATTTTGATGGATCTACATAAATTCCTGAGATTTCATTGTTAATTCTATCTCTGAATTTAACACATTCGTCTGGAACAAAATCATTCAATTTACATTCATTGAAATGTGCAGTAGCATCTCTTTGCATGTTATCTGAGAAAAGCACGTCCGATCCCAAAAATAATGCCATAAGACCGACTACTGCTAGACTTGCTGAAACTACAATCATTGAATATCCTACTTTGGCATAATTGTGAGGCTCTTTCATTCATAGAAAATCAAAAACTCTCGAATTTAATCTTTTCAAGTATGGCTTTTTGATCATTTTTTGACACTAGTGTATTTTTTGGGAAAAAAAGAAAAGAAAGTAACCCTCTAAGTTATTTATTGAGTATTCAAATTCTTCAATACGAGTTTCTAGGCCCCATACCTCTTAATGAATGGGGTCCTCCTATGGAAAAATTGGTGTATCTAATCTTGTCGAAAGACCAAGATAAGTTCAATATTCTCTATATTGGTGATTGTGAAAAAACTGATGAAAAATCATTTTTTGTTCAACACCCAAATTTCAAATGTTGGGTTGAAAAATCTGGCTCTGAAGCATCACTGTATCTTGCAATCTTGCCTATGTCTGAATCCGATGAAGAGAAGAGAAAAATTGTTCTCAAAAAGATCTTGTCTCGTTACAATCCTCCATGTAATTTGGCAGGAATTCAAAAAAATGCCCCTGATTATGTTGTACGAAAATCTGAAACGGCTAATTCAGAAAATGAACCATTTTCATGTTTGTGTTGTGGTGCAGAAATGCAACCAGAACAAATTCTTGAAAAATCTACTGTTTTTAGATGTACGGGATGCGGATTAAGTGATACAAAACTTAATTCTTAACTTTATTTTGCACATCAAATAGTTGTAATGTTAGTAAGTCAATTGCTTTTTTTAAATGCTGGAATTCATTTATTGAATGCATTTGCCCTTCAACCAATGATCTCATAATTTTGATTGAATTTTTTTGATAATCATCGGATGCGACAATCTCCATGGCATTTATTTTTGATAACAAATTATCCAACTCCTTGATCATTTCATCTGATGGTTTATGCTTATCCATAATTTGTGTGGGTTATTTTGATATATGAATCGTTACAATAAATCCTCATCAATCTCTTGAATAGGATCTAAATATTGCTGACATGTACAAGTTGGAATTTGACATTTACCTGCTTTAATTATGGAGTTACTGTTGTCATTAGATACATGAACTTCATCTGTATGGTGACATCTCTTACAATTCATTATGAAAAATCATCTCTCCGAAATTATGGTATTAACACAGCTCTGGCTTCTATCTCTGAATTTTTTAATTTTCTAAGTGCTTCATTTGCACTTTCTAATGGGAATACTTGAGAAATCACTTCGATATTGTTTTCATCACAAATTTTAATTACTTGTTTCATATCTTTTGTGGATCCTATCAATGTGCCTCTGATTGTTTTTTCCTCAAATGCCATGAATGTGGGATTTTCTCCAACTGTTGCAATTACTATTGTACCTCCTTTTTTCACTGACTTTATTGCCGAATCTGTAACTATGTCTGCAGGTGCAAAAACAATTGCAGCATCAAGCATTCCGTGTTTTTCTTTTAATTTCCCAAGAAATTCTTCTTGTTTTTCTAAAAATGTCATTGCATCAATCGCACCAAGTTTTTTTGCAACCTCTAGGTGTTTTTGAGATCTAGAAAAACCAATAACATCGCAGTTTTCTATCTTAGCAAATTGTATTGCCATGTGACCTACTCCTCCAATACCAAAAATCCCAATTTTTTTGTGTGGTTTTGGTTCTGCTGCTTTGACTGCTTTGTAAGCAGTAATACCTGCACAAAATAATGGTGCTGCATATTCTGGTTTCATATTTTCAGGAACTTTGGTTGCAAAATCTTCTGTTACTGTAATGTATTCTGTATATCCACCTTTGAAAGATTCCCCTGTAATTGTAGATGATTCACAAAGATACTCCTTTCCTTCTTTACAATATTGGCATTCTTTACATGCCTCGAGAAGTGGTGTGATGCCTGCTCGATCTCCTATTTTGAATTTGGTGACCTTTTCTCCAATCTGTACTACTTTGCCCACTACTTCGTGTCCTGGAACTGTGGGGAGCGAAGGTGGAATTCCTATGTCTTTCCAATCTCCTTCGATTCCGTGTAGTTGTGAATGGCAAACTCCACAAGCTTCAATTTTAAGTAAAATCTCGTTTGATCTTTGAATTTCATGCCTGTCGATTTGTGTTAATTTCAATGGATTAGTCTCAATTTTGGCACATTCTGTGAGTACCATGGCCCGCATTTTCTCCATGATTTCAAAAATAAAGCATGAAATTTTAAGATTCGCACATTAGAAAAATAAAGGACAACGAAAATCCTGAATCATGACTGAAATTACTGATGAGGATCGTGAGAGAGTTAAATTATTACAACTAGTTACTAGCTCAAAAAATGAATTCAAGAAACTATCCTTAGATCAATTAAAGCGCTTACAGGAACTGGTCGAAAAAAAAGATTACAGTCATGATAAGAAAGCACACAAGTCAAAAGTCAAACTGCTTGGAAAAATTAACGTTCGAATCTATGAATTAACAGAAGGCCGTGGAATTTGGGGATAATTTATCCAATTAACTACAAATATTCAAACAAATTTGACATGTTGTGGTAGAAAATAGTCTCATTCGTGAAACAAGTCCATATTTGCTTCAACATGCAAATAACCCTGTTGAATGGTACGGATGGAATGACGATTCATTAAAAAAAGCTAAAGATGAAAATAAACCAATTTTTCTAAGCATTGGATATAGCTCTTGTCATTGGTGTCATGTAATGGCTCATGAATCATTTGAAAATGATGAGATTGCCAAATTTATGAATGAGAATTTTATTAACATAAAAGTTGACCGAGAAGAACGTCCTGATATTGATGATATTTATCAAAAAGTTTGTCAGATAGCAACAGGTCAGGGTGGATGGCCATTGAGTATTTTTCTTACTCCTGATCAAAAGCCTTTCTATGTTGGAACTTACTTTCCTGTTTTAGATTCTTATGGACGCCCGGGATTTGGAAGTATTTGTAGACAACTCTCCCAAGCTTGGAAAGAAAAACCAAAAGATGTTGTAAAATCTGCAGACAAATTCCTTGACGCATTACATAAAACAGAAACTGTTTCTATTTCATCAAAGTTAGAGCGAGCAATTCTTGATGAGGCTGCAATGAATTTATTTCAATTAGGGGATGCAACTTATGGAGGATTTGGTTCTGCTCCTAAATTCCCCAATGCTGCAAATATTTCCTTTCTTTTTAGATATGCTAAACTCTCAGGACTCTCAAAATTCAACGAATTTGCACTAAAAACTCTTAAGAAAATGGCAAATGGTGGTATTTTTGATCAAATTGGAGGTGGTTTTGCAAGATATTCTACTGATGCAAAATGGCTGGTTCCACATTTTGAAAAGATGTTGTATGATAATGCATTGATCCCTGTAAATTATGCAGAAGCATATCAAATTACAAAAGACCCATTTTATCTTGATGTACTAAAAAAAACTCTTGATTTTGTTTTACGCGAAATGACTTCTCCTGAAGGTGGATTCTATTCGGCATACGATGCAGATTCTGAAGGCGCTGAAGGAAAATTCTATGTGTGGAAGAAAAGTGAGATAAAAGAAATTTTGGGTAATGATGCTGATCTATTTTGTCTTTACTATGATGTAACTGATGGGGGAAATTGGGAGGGAAACAATATTTTGTGTAACAATCTTAATCTCTCCACTGTGGCCTTTAATTTTGGTATCTCAGAACAGAAGGCCCAAGAAATTTTAAATTCTTGTTCTGAAAAATTATTAAAAGTTCGCTGTAAGAGAATCCCTCCAAGTCTAGATGATAAAATTTTGGTTTCATGGAATTCTTTAATGATAACTGCATTTGCAAAAGGATATCGTGTTACAAACGATGTGAGATATCTTAATGCTGCAAAAACCTGCATTTCTTTTATTGAAGAAAATCTTTTTGATAACGCAAAACTATTGCGAACTTACAAAAATGGACATGCAAAAATTGATGGTTATCTTGAAGATTATTCTTATTTTGTAAATGCATTACTAGATGTATTTGAGATTGAGCCTGAGTCAAAATATCTTGAATTGGCTTTACGATTAGGCCGTCATTTAAAAGATCATTTTTGGGATTCAAAAAACAATAGTTTCTTTATGACTTCAGATGATCATGAAAAACTAATCATTCGACCAAAGAGTAATTATGATTTATCATTGCCATCGGGAAATTCTGTTTCTGCTTTTGTAATGCTTAGATTGTATCATCTCTCACAAGAACAAAATTTTCTTGAAATTTCTACAAAAATAATGGAATCTCAAGCACAAATGGCTGCTGAAAATCCCTTTGGATTTGGATATCTGCTAAATACTATTTTCACCTATTTGGAAAAACCTCTAGAGATTACTGTTATTAATACTGAAAATTTTGAACTATGCAATTCTCTACTTGCAACTTATTTACCTAATTCGTTGTTGGTAACAATTTCAAACCCCTCTCAATTAGAAAATCTTGCAGAGTATCCCTTCTTTGCTGGAAAAACTTTTGAAGAAAAAACTATGGTCTTTGTTTGTAAGGATTTTAGTTGCTCTTTACCTCTAAACACACTTGATGATGTAAACTCACATCTTTAGATCTTTTTTAAATTCACATCAATAACATTTCCAACTTGAGGTCTTCCCATGTTGTCATATCTTGATTTTGGCATTGCTATTGTGATTTGTGTTTGTTGATATGTTTTGATGTTAACAGTTGGCTGTGCTTGTAAAATAGCTTCCAATAGTGGCATTACTTGCTCTTTAGTTTCTGAATCCAGCTTTTTTGAAACATTTTCAATAATCATCTGTTTTTGCGAAACTGGTTCTGTTGAAACATTTTCAATTAAAGTAAGTTGAATCATTTGACCGTTATCTACAATCTGT
This sequence comes from Candidatus Nitrosopumilus sp., assembly GCA_046754445.1. Taxonomy (GTDB): domain Archaea; phylum Thermoproteota; class Nitrososphaeria; order Nitrososphaerales; family Nitrosopumilaceae; genus Nitrosopumilus. The sequence goes on along the minus strand of JBHHVV010000004.1, from coordinate 32,866 downwards.
GTGATTTTGAACTCGTTAACTGCTGACAATGTTTTGATGAGTTATCTTGATGATTTATCTTTAACGAATTGAAAAAAATATTACCATTACTGCAGTTACTATGGATGCTGTTACGCCTAAAACAAAGATAATCTTACTTCCATCAATTTTCATAATTTGTCACCTTTGGATAAGGATTAATTTGTACTGATTTGTTCTTTTTCAAAATCATCAGTAAAATCCGAATCTGATTTATTCTCTAATTTTTTATCGATATTTTCTAATCTGTGAGGCTCTAAAATGGATTTTTTGATAAGTGGAGCACGATCTTTCATTATCTGATTAAATTCATGCATGTCTTCTAAACTTGGTGATTGTTGTTGATTTTGATATGCCTGAAGGAATCCTGAGTAAACACATCCGGTAATTATTCCAAATGCTGTATCTGGGACTGATTCTATTTCTGGCACAAAATTTTCTGCAATTTGTCTATATGATTCAGATTCATTGATGTAATAATCGATTAAACTATCAATAAAATCCCTATTTTCTTTGGTGATTGTCATAATCTTTTCTTTATTTCCTAGTTTATTTAATTGTCTTTGATTAATCGTTTATTTATTCATCAATTATTTTCCAAATATTGTGGAAATTAGAATCCGATGAAGATTTTTTTCGAATATATGATTCAAAGAAAATGATTGCTGGATATTTTGATCCTGATTATGGGGATGTATTTCCAAAAGAAAATTCTGAAGAAATCATTTCTGAAATGCTAAAAAACCATGATAAAATTTTAGGCGGTGTTGTAATGGTGCCTCTTGTGAAATTTGGTTTATTTGATACTGATTTGGATACTAACATTGCTAAAGTTGAAGAAAATGTTTCTAGAGTTTATGAACACTTGCAAAAATGGAAGAATTTTTTATCTGAAACCAACCGTCAAGTTCATTCAATTAGAATATCTCACACAGATCAAGATATGTTAACAATTACATTTCAGGTAAATTTCTCAAAACCTATACCGCTTGAAAAAATACAATTGGGAGAAGAACTTTTTTCTACTTTAGATTTGTTACAGAAATCAAATTTGTTATGATTTTTCCAGAAAATCGCGTAATGCCAATATATGCAGTTAATGTGATTGCTAGTAAAACAAAAGTTCCTATGGGAAATTCTGGAACTGCCGCATATTCTTCTGATTCTGCAATTAGTGTGTATTCATTGATCTGATTGGTTTGTGCTTTGTCTGGAATTGAAATTAGAAAAAATGCATCGTCTTCTACTCTCAGATAATCTGGTTCTGGATGGACTTTTGAAACTCCTGCAACGTTACCCTCCTTATCATACAGTGTTGCTATGATGGCTATGGTATTTGCAGTAATGTCTCCTTTGTTGGCTACTGTTCCTGTAATCATCAAATTATTGTAATTGTCTCTTGATAATTCGGATTCTGTAATGTCAATTACTTGATTTTTTGGCGAACTACCTGTGTAATCTAATTTCAATGAGTATGATTTTGTAATTTTTGCCTCGCCATTTATCAATACTAAATCAAATGGACCTTTCATTCCTGGCATGATTGTATTTACTAAAGAACCTACTTCTTTTTCTGCAATTTCATTTTGATTCTCATCAAATAATTTTACTAACACATTAATCTGGCTGACAGGAATATCCATTCCGTTTTTAATTTCTCCTACAATGTGGAGTGCTCCGTCATATCCGATGTATTTTTGATCATTTTCAATTAATACTTCGCCAAATGCAAAAGGAATTATTCCTATGAGAAATAAAATGGTTAAAACAAATTTCTCCACGTCCTACGATTGATATGATCTTTAAAGTAGTTTATGTCTGATTTTTACTTAAGGCAGATGATCTATTTTCCATTTTTCTGCCTCATTAATACAATTGAACCAATCTACTTCAGCATCATCTGAATCAAACTTATCTGATTCATTTTTAAATTCTTTATCACATTGATTTTTCATATTTTCTGCAACTTGAATTACTTTTTGCGTTAGACCTGTTTGCGGGGCTTCAAATTTTTCTGGCTCATCATAATTTTTTACACCTGTTTTTGCAGAATAAAATTCAACCAAACCTGACATTTCATATTCTAATGATTCCTGAAATTGTGAGTCTGATCTAATCTTTGCTGATTCATCTCCAGTTTTAATCCATTCTATGAATTCTGAATCACTTTCTAGCTGAGTCTCAGACGAGATTTTTAGTAGTTCTACTGAACTTTTGAATATTTCTGGAGGTGTCAGTCTATCATATCTTGAAATAATTTTTTCAAACTCACGTAAATGTTCTTCATAATATTGCAATAATTGTTCTTTTGAAATGTCTCCTTCCTCCCATCTGGTTTTTTCAGAATAAAACTTCGTCTGTAATTCCTTTACATCATTTTGAATTTGTTCTAATTCTATTCCAAATTGAAGACCTTTTTGTTTGGTTTGATCTACAGAATAATTGTATGCTACAATAGAACTAATTATTAGAATTGCTATTACTGCAATGATGATGTTTTGAACTTTCTTTTTCTTCAAAGATAATCTATATAATTTCCGTTTTCATCTAACTTTAATTCTATTGTAAATTCTGTACCGCTGATAAAAGAATCGTTTCTAGTTGATCTTACTCTTCCGATTACAAGTTCATAAGGCCAAATCTCTACCACAATAGCTCCGACTTTGGCCGTTGGTGTCTCTGTAATATTCATATCTGCTCGTTTAACTCCGTGTCTCTCAAGCATGTGAAGTGCATGATCTAGCAATGGTTTTGGATTATTGTAATTTAGTACCCAAACTGGTGCTTCATAATCAATTTTTTGCAATTTGAAATAATTCTGAATGTATCTCCTATAACAATTATGCGGGGTTAATCACATTTAGAGTCATAGTACTTACTACTCTGGAAAGTTTTCTAATGGAGGCAATTGTATTTTCAAAATCATCCTGGTTTTCTGTTTGAATTTCTGCAACTACATCGTATGCTCCAAAAGTTAGATATGCATTACTGACTTTTTGCATTTGTTTTAGCTCATCTACGATATATTCCTCGGCGCCAAGATCACAATTTAATAAAATGAATCCTTTGTGCATTACTTTACCTGACTATGATACCAAGTTCAAGTCTTTAAGTTTTACAGTTTTTACCATCTACTACGCCCACCGTAACTGTTTCTGCGACTTTTATCATCTCTTCTTCTATCTCTATCATCTCGTGGGTTTCTGTTTCTATCTGATCTGCCATATCCTCCAGAGCGACCTCCTCTGGAATAATTTGATCTTGATTGACCTCCGTATCTCCTTGATGGAGTTTGTCTTTTGAGTGGATCTGGAATTGAAATTTGTATTCCCATTTCTTCATTTAAATCTCTTAATGGAACTTTAATTTGACGTTTAATGAGATTCCAATCGCCAACAGATGAATATGATACAAATGTTATTGCCTTTCCTTTTGCACCGGCCCTAGCCGTTCTTCCAATTCTATGAAAGTATGCCATCTCTTGATTTGGTACATCATAATTTACTACTAATTCTACTCTTGGAACATCTATTCCTCTAGATGCCACATCTGTTGCAACAAGAATGTCTGCTTTTCCACTACGGAATTTTCCCATTGATTGTTCTCTTCTGTGTTGTGACATATCTCCTTCAATTGCAACTGCATTGTATTTTTCTTGATGAAGGAATTTTGCAACATCTCTAGTCCTGTATTTTGTTGAACAAAATACAATACACTGACCTTTTGTGGGTTTTACAAAATCTATTAGATATTTGAATTTGTCTCTATCTTTGATAACTAAATATGATTGATCAATTCCTTCTCCACTGAGATCATCTGCATCTAATAGGAACTGTTTTGGATTGTTTAGATATTCTTCTGAAAGTCTTAGAATTTCAGTTGGCATTGTTGCTGAAAATAAAGACATCACCCTATCTTCTGGCGCTAAATCTAAAATGAATTGAATGTCGTCAATGAAACCCATATCGAGCATAGTATCTGCCTCATCAAGAACAATATGTGTAATGTCTCTAAGTTCAATTGAACCTCTTTTTAGATGATCAATTAATCTTCCTGGAGTTGCTACAACAATTTCTACCCCTCTATGAAGGGCATCTAATTGAAGTCCCATTCCTTGTCCACCGTAAACTGTTGCCACTTTAATTCCAGTATGTTTTCCAAATTTTTTAACCTCGTCAGTTATTTGCATGGCAAGCTCTCTTGTTGGTGCCATGATTAATCCTTGAATTCCATTCTTTGGCTGTATTTCTTGAAGCATAGATAGTGCAAATGCTGCAGTCTTTCCAGATCCTGTATGTGCTTGTCCTACAACATCTCTTCCTGAAAGTAATACTGGAATTACTGCCTCTTGAATTGGAAAAGCATCATCGAATCCTAGATCATTAATTCCTTTCAGAATGTCTTCTTTTAATCCTAATTCTTGAAATTTTGTCATTTTGTTTTCTTCTCTTAAGCAATGACGAAAAGCTCATTGCTTGCTCGTCATTATTCCGATAATCGATTTATCGTTCATGGTCTAATAAACGCTTGTTATTTTTTTATACATCTAATTGAGCATCGATAACTTTTTTGAAGCTATCAAATGGTTGGGCTCCTTTCAATTCTACAAATCCTATTTTTTCATTTCCTATAAAAAATCCTGGCGTGCCTGAAACTCCGTAATTTCTTCCATCCTCAAGATCTTTTCTAATCTCTTCTATGTACTTTCCATTAGTTAAACAAGAATCAAATGTTTCCTGATCTAATTGTATTTCATTAGCATATTCACTAAACAAAGAAAGCGCATTGACTGTTTCTTGTTTATTCCATTCATTTTGATTATCAAATAATACATCATGCATTTCTTTGAATTTCCCTTGTTCATTTGCACACTCTGCAGCTACTGATGCAGGCAGTGCATTTGGATGAATACTCTGAATAGGAAAATCTCTGAATACTAATTTTACCTTTCCTTGTTCTATGTATTCTTCAAGAATTAAGGGGAGTGTTTGTGTGTGAAATCTCGCACAAAACGGGCATTGAAAATCTGAAAACTCAATTATTGTAATTGGCGCATCCTCATTTCCTATTACAGGATCGTTATCTGCTGAAATCTTTATTGGGGGTGCTTGTTGTTTGGACGGTAACTGGTTTTGTAATAATTTTAGTTCTAATTTTGCAATAGCATCCTCAAGATCTTTCTCTGAAATTTGATTAGAATTCAAATTTGAAAAATATGATCCTGCAAAAAATGCTGCAACTCCTACCACTACTATAATGCCAATAATTAATCCATTAACTGTTGATTTTTTCACAGTTGTTACCTTCTCTTCTTTTTCATTCACTTCAAAGTTTTCAGAACTCATTTTGATTTGTTCCAAAGTCTAGTATACTTATTCGTATTGCTAAATCTTGGAGCAATTGCTTGATTTTATGAAATTTGAAAGCCAATGACGGGATCCGAACCCACGACCTGCTGATTACAAATCAGCTGCTCTAACCAGGCTGAGCTACATTGGCACAAATTAAAATGAAATTTTTCAGGTTTAAAATGTTACCGAGAATAATTTTTGGCCTTAAGATGTATTGATCTGTTTGATTCAACCGTCAGTTTATAATAATGAATTATGTTGATACCTTTTATGAGGTACATTGAACCCACACGAGTCAAGGTTCTGATGATTATGTTTTTTGCTACAGGTGTCATGGGAATTATGATTGGATTAATTCTTGCACCTCCTTCGATGACTATGATACTTACTTTTATGGGTGTGATTAACATTGGTCTTGGCGCATTTTTCACATTTGTCTTTCTAACACAAGTCCAAAAAGAACCTGATAAAAGAAAGAAAAAACGTAAAAAAGACTAAACTGCAAATTAATTATTTACAAATTTTTCCTTCAATTAACGTATAAATAATAATTCTCATTCAGAAATTCAGAAATGCTTGATTTAGTTGCAAAGAAATTATTCCTCACAAAAGGTAAAGGTGTGCATGAAGATAGATTGACAAGTTTTGAATATGCTCTAAGAGATGCTGGAATAGCTGGCACAAATCTTGTATTGATCTCAAGCATATTTCCACCTAAAGCTAAATTAATTTCTAGAAAAGATGGTTTAAAACAAATTAGCCCTGGACAGATATTATTTACGATTTATTCAAAGAATCAAACCAATGAACCCCATAGAATGTGTGCTGCTTCAGTTGGTATTGCACAACCCAAAGATAAGAATCGATATGGCTATCTTTCAGAATACGAATCTTTTGGTCAAAATGAAACACAATCTGGTGATTATGCTGAAGATATTGCAGCTCAAATGCTAGCATCTTCATTAGGGATACCATTTGATGCTGACAAAGCTTGGGATGAAAAAAGACAGCAATGGTCTATTTCAGGAAAAATTTACAATACAAAAAATATTACTCAATCCGCTAGAGGTGACAAAGATGGTAAATGGACTACTGTCTTTGCGGCTGCAGTGCTTTTACTTTGATTATTTTTTATACCCTTTAAGATAAAATACTGCTGCTGCAATTGCGACAATTGTGATGACTATTATCACAACTGGTGATTCATCAAATTCAATTTTTTCTTGAGGTTTTATCTGAATTTTTTCATTTCCTAATGAAAACTTTAACTCTTCTTTGTTGATTGATGTCTCTTCTCCAAAAATATATTTTCCTTGAATTCTTTGTCCTTCTTGAGGATCAAACACCCATCCGTTTTTTGTAATGTCTGTAGGAATATTTTCGTTATCTATTATTTGTGTTGGTGTAATGTTTCCTTTCACATTTGAAACTTTAAGATCTTCAGTAGATAACACTACAACTTGAAAAATTGAATTTAGTGGATAGAATCCCGTACTAAAATAGTTTGATCTTTTTAATTCATCCGTTTTTAAAAATTCTAATGGGCTAACTTCATTAATTTCTGATGCTGTTCCTGGATAATCTGCTGATAATCTTAATTGAAGTAATGATTTACTTTGAACTGGTATTATTGAGAATGTCATTTTTGAATTTTCGTATGTTGAAAGATTTCTTGCAGTATCATAAAATCCTCCTGATTCCCTGATAATTTTTGGAATTAAGATGGATGATATTTTTTCATACATTGAGTCTGTATCTTCCATTGGCATTGTATATACTGCTGAAATTGTTCCTCTGCCTGAAATTACTCCTGATGTTTGTAGGGCAACACTAGCGTCATCGCTACTGTGAATGAATGTTGAATGCAGTTTTGCATTTGTATCGAATACTTTGTTAATGTCATCAATGAATTGATTTGATATTTGTAGTGTGGAATTTTGAATTTCACTGAAATTCTTATCATCAGGATTCCTCTTGACATTAATTAAAATACATGATTCATTTTGGACTCCCAACACACATTGATTTTGATTCGTTAAAGTAATTGCCGAAATATTTCCATTTTCTCTAATTCTTTGTTCTAGTTCTGCTGGGATTTTGATTTCCTGAATGCTGGTGCTCTGTAATGTAATTGATGCGGTAACATTTTGAGATATGCTCTTATCTATAATCACTTGTGCTGTTTCTTGAAATGTTGCAAGTCCCATTTCTTGTGAAAATGCATTATGTGTTGAAACCCCGATTAATACTATGAATGTAGACATTAATAATCTCTTAAGCATAGATGTCTCCCATGTGAGGAAATTATAAAATTTACTCTTACTACCTATTCTCTGGATTGGTTTTTTTATTTTTTTAATGAAAATACATTATCTATTAGCTAATATTCTCTAAAATACAAAATTATACTAACAATGGCTTTAATTCCACTTCTAGTTGATATATTCAAAGACCCTTTAATCCAACTGATTGCTGTCTTGGGCGTTTTTCTAGTAGGTTTATTTCAAGGAATTATTCTTGGACGTGCAATTCTTGTACGTTTTCCACGTCTTCAAAATCATGTGAAGACTGTTTCTGTTTCTTTGTTTGTTTTGTTTTTAGCAAATGCAATTTTAAGTGTGCCACGTTTTGCATCTCCTGAAAAAATTGAACTCTCAAATATCTCTGCCAGTACTACTGGGGATGTTGTTTCATCACTATTTTTGATTTTTGGAATGAATACTGGATTTTTAACCATTCTAGCTATCTCTGTAACTGTAATGACTTTTGTTCTTTTAAAATTTACAAATCTTAATGGTCTGACAAAAATATTTGTGTTGTTTTCCAGTGTTCTTTTGTTACTTCTAACTGGATTGAGCAGATTGACGGATCTTACACCTAGTACATTTGAAGTGCTTTTGTATTTTCTTTACCAATTAGGCTTTACTATTGGTATCTTAGTTGGTACAATCAGAAAAATAAAACCAAAAAAATTGGACTTGAAATAGTTTCAAACGTTTAAATCAGATTATCATTTTTTAACCTATGACATCGAATTCAAACCGTTCGGGGAACAAGCTGACAGTCCATGCGTTGGGCTGTCAGCCCCATTTATTAAAAATCTAGTTTAATGCTGATAATGCCTTGACTTGCTGATTGATGTAATCAAATCCCTCTTGCCAAAACTTTGGAGATGATATGTCAAAACCATGCTCTAAGAGTAGGTTCTCTGGTTTCTTAGACCCTCCTGCAGCAAGAATTTCAATATATGATGGAACAAAATCTTTTCCTTCTTTCTTATACCTTTGAAATAATGATAATGCAAGTAGATTTCCAAAAGAATATGCATAGCAATAAAATGGCGTGTGATAAAAATGTGGGATACAACTCCATTCTATGGAAAAATCCTCCGATATACAAACTGATGTTCCAAACTGTTCCTTTAGATTTTGTAAATATGTGTTTGAAATTTCATCTACTGTGGTACCTTTTCCAATCTGTTTATGTGCATCATCTTCAAAAATTGTAAAAAATGACTGTCTGAGAATTGTTGCATACAAATCATCTATTTTTTCAGATAACATTGCCTTTTTTTCGTCATCTGAAATCTTATCTGACAAATTATCATACAGTAATAATTCTGAAAAAGTAGATGCGGTTTCTGCTAATGGTAATGGTGCATCTTGCACTAAAATTGATCTGTCTTGTGCTGCTATGCTGTGAACTGCATGACCTAATTCATGAGCTAATGTAAAAACATCTCTTGATTTACCTGTGAAATTTACTAGAACATATGGTGTGATTTTTGGAGTAAGGGTACTGCAAAAAGCACCATCTCTTTTTCCTTGCCTTATGTCTGAGTCTATGTGGTTTTCATTGAATATCTTTCTTGCAGATTCTTCTAACGTCTCACTAAATTTTCCAAGTGATTCAAAAACTAATTTAACTGATTTATCATATGAGTAGTTTTTTTCTTTGATATTTGCAGCAGCAGGTGCATACAAATCATATCTTCTGAGCTTTTTCATTTTTAGCATCTTTGCTTTTTGCTTGAAGAATTTTTGAAATACTGATGAATTTTTTCTACACACAGAAAGAAGTGAATCAATGGTTTTGTCATCAACATCGTTGGCAATATTTCTCATTGAGATTGGAGTTTTGTATCCTCTAATTTCTATGCCTTCGTCTCTCCAATTTAGAACAATATTTTGGTATATCTCTCCAATGACACCTTTATTTTCAGTATATTTTGTAAGGATGGTTTTGTATGCCGTCTCTCGAATTTTTGGATTGGTATTTCTTACATAGTTTGTCAGTTCTTCCCTTGTCATTCTCTTCATCCTGTTTCCAATTTTCATTTTGTATTCAAATGAATTTGTGATTTTATCGTACAATTTTACTAGTGCCGATATCCCTGTAACATCTAACGTGTTGATAATTTTCTCTTCCGGTTCACTAAGAGCATATTTTGCGAGTAATCTTTTATGTGATAAATATTCTGTAATTTCTCCTGTATCTTTCATGAGTCTTTTAGCATTTTTTTCATCAACCTGTGTTTTCCACCATAAATCAAAAAATAATATTTTATTTGAAATTTCAGAACCAAGCTTTGACATTTTTGTCATAAGGGATGTTGCCTCATCAGATTGTGTATCTGCAGAATATGATAATGATGCATACCCTCCAATCTTACTCATTTTTTCCGAAATTTCTTCAACTTGTTTTAAAATCTTCAAAAATTCTCTTGATGACATTTTTGGATTTAATTTTGATTTAATCTTTTCAAATTTCTTTGAATGATTCTCTAATTCTTTTATCTGTTTTTGGAAATCTGAACTTTTAGGATTTCTAGCTAATTCTGAAAGATCCCATTTTCCAAGAGTATATGTTGTCACTATTTCTCCAATTTTCTAACTATTAAAAAATGAATATGACGTGAAATTCTTAAATCTAAAATTTACGTATATTACATATGGCTACAAGTGAAGATCTTCGAAATGATATTCTAAAGGCTACTGAAGAACAGCAGCGATTAATGGCATTAAGGAAGCCTCTCTTAGGATCTAAGGATAATGAAGATCAGATGAATGCATTTAGAATCACCACCCAGATAATGAAATATGAAGACTTTATACGAGATACTGAAAAACAGCTAAGAACCATGAATTGATGGTGCTTTTGAGGCTATATTGTCATCTATTTCCATGAATTATTTTTCATCAAATTCTCTAATCTTTCATATTGGTTTTAATCAAAAAAAAAATAGATGAAAATAACCTAGATTGAGTCTAGATTATCTCTTGGCGTATTTATCACCTTGAATATTTTGACGTTATAATCGCCTTCAAAAAAATGGGTGATATCGCCATCATCTATTGATAGCAATCGGAACTTGTACTCAAAGGAATGATCTCCCCTCAAGTTTACCTGTGCAACATGAATAGGAACGGGCTCATCGGATTTAAAAATTTGAATAATCACAGGATATCCTTGTGAAGGATCATTTACTTTGCCTTTGATTGTTCCCCAAGGAAATGTATTTGTTTCAGGAATTTTCATGGGGAGAGTTGTCTTTTCAAGACTTGTCTCGTCATCAATTCTGATCACCGTTGTCTGAGAAGATTCTGCAAATGCTGAACCATCAAACACTGTGAGAGAAAGAGTCAACATCATTCCAAAAATACATGATGTTGTCAGGCTTGTTATTTTTCCTGAAACTCTCCTCCTTGGTATGCTAGGAACTGAAACTTTGCTCATGTTGATGCACCATATTTTGATAGATGACTTGTTGGATTTTGCTGGTGTATGAAAAAATCAAATTCATCTAACATTATTTCATTCTCATATTGAGAATTAATGCTATCTGAATTTTTGATTTGCTTCGTTTGCATCAACAGCGAAGATGAGAATCTACCTGGGGGGAATTTTTTTGTTCTAATTGGTTTCATTTTCTCATCTCCTCATACAATTTTGGCTATGCAATGCTACAAAACGAGTCGGCATCTTGTTGTACACAACCCTCGTATTTGGAAAAAAATATTGTGTTTGCATTAGTATCTCTCCTCAAACAATGTCCATGACAGTCCCATCAAATCCTCACTGGAGAATGTAGATGTCTTAGGCTGGCGCAAGGATTTTGGCACTGCTTTTACAGGGATGCTTGCAACCTGAGTTTTTGGAGGCGAGTGTTGCCAATTGTGTATGGTTTGCTGTTTCATGCAATTGTTGAGGCTGAGTTATATATAACAAGAGATACCGTAATACGGTATGCCTTTTGAATCAGAATCTGTACTGGGTAATCTGCAAAATTACAAAATATATCTGAGACCCAATGCCCATATTCACTATGGACGACCTGGGGAAAAGAAATCCAAACTAACAAAACATCAACAAAATGTCCAAACCCTTCTAAAAATTATGTCAAAAAATGAACCATTAACAACATGGGATTTGGCAAAAATATCCATTCCAAATGACATGACAAAACTACGTGAACGAGAAAAAATTTATCGACGATTATTTGTTGGAAGGAAAGATAGGGGAAAATATTCTGCTGGAATTTTAGATTTAGGTATGGTAGTCAAAGATGGAAAAAGTCTCAAAACTGGAATATCTGACAAGTATAGATTGTCTCTATATGGAATTTTATATTGTATGGATGTATTGGATTTTTCAAATAATGAAATTGATAAAATTGCAGAAAAATATTCTGACGTATTGCCTAAAGTTTTTGGAAAATGGAATTATCTTAAATCAAAAATAGGCTCCAAGGTTTATGGGATAAAATTATTGGCAAGCGGACTACTTGCAGACAATCCCCAAATACAAGTACAATCAGGAATTCCATTTTATGAATTAATGTCATATGTACACATTAAATATCAAAGAAATTTTGAATCAATTTCTGAAAAGCAACTTGCAGAACAAATTTCGTATTGGTTTTACATTAATTTATTATATAATCCAATTGGGAAAAACACTTCTACGTTAAATGGAATTAAAAGTTTGGATGTTGTATTCGAAGATGATGATGAACTTAAAAAGTGGTTTTTGCATTTTTTTAAAAGTGCAATAAAATATTACCAACAAAGATACCAAATATTAAAGAGATCAGATGTTAAATGAAATTCTAACCATTTGATTCAATCATCCTGTTTAATTCATTTAGGTCAAATGGTTTTGTTAGCAATCCATATAATCCTGATTTTTTTGCTTTGTCAAACTCTTCGTTGTTTATTGCATATGCTGATGTGAAGACTATTTTTGCATCTGGATGTTCTTTTTTAATTTTAAAAAATGCATCATATCCGTTCATCAAAGGCATCTTTAAATCCATTAAAACAATATCTGGGGCTGATTCTTTGTATTTTTTTATGGCTTCTTCGCCATTTTTGGCAGTAATTACCTCATAATTTTCATATTTTAGCATATATTCGGTTGCTTCTAGGAATTGGATATCGTCATCTACCAAAAGAATTTTGGGATTAACCATTTTTTCTCATTTTTCCATAACTGTTCAATGTTATTTGAATGGTCATCTTGGTAGCCTAATTGAGAATTTTACAGGATTGGTACTTGCATATATCTCTCCTTTGTGCTGCTCGATAATATTTTTACAACTTGAAAGTCCGAGACCAGTTCCTTCTAGTTTGGTGGTGTAGAGTGTATCAAATACACGTTTTAGATCCTTTGATGGTATGTTGGGTCCTGAATTTTCAAACTCTATTGTTACATGAGTTTTAGTTTCATGTATGTTGATTTTTATTTCACCTTTTGCATTACCTATAGATTGAATTGCGTTTAGTATGATGTTTACAAATACAATGTGTATTTTATCATGATCAAATTTTATAGTTGCATCATTTTTTGGTGTTATGATTGCAATATTTTCTGGAATAGTTATTGTATCAATTGCCTCTTTGAGTGTTTGATTAATTGAATATGATTTGAGAATTAATGGAGTAGTTCTAACATAGTTTAACACTTCCTCAATTTGATGAGATATCCTTCTTACTGATAGATTGATTCTTCCAATCTCTCTTGATATTGTTTTATTGAAATCATTATTTTCTTTTTCAATTATCACTCCTGCATTTTTTATTGTACCTAAAGGATTTCGTATATCGTGAGCAATATTTGATGAGAGTTGTCCTATTACCGTTAATTTTTCTTTTTTGAAGCTTTGTGTTCGTTTAATCAAAAATGCTAATAATACAATCACCGTAGATAGCAACAAAAATACCGTTTGAATTTTAGTAAAGAAAATTATTTCATCAATTTCTTTATTAATTGATTGAGTTGGAGTAATTACTGCAAACATAAATTCATTTTTGCCCTTAACATTTATTGGAATCCCTGTGTCGATTCTCTCGCCTATGTCATCTCTTAAAGTGTAAATTATTGTCTCTAGGTTCCATTGCAATACATTTTGAATATGATTTTTTAGAAAAGAATTATTTTCAATTTCTTTTTGTATTTCATCATCGAAAAAATTCCTTCCTACATTTTCCATGTTGGGATGAATTAGTAGTACATTATTTTCATCCATCACCATCAAAAATTGGGATTCGATATCGTAGATATTTCCATGTCTTTTAAAGAATTCACTTGATGCCAAAGTGACTAAAAGGAGGCCTTTTGATTTGCCTGTCTGCTCATCAATAATTGGATGTGTGATTGCAATCTCAGGTTCATCAAATAATAGTGTGTTAATTGATAGTATGGATGGTTCTGAATCCTGATTTCCTTCCGTGTCTATTATCTCTGGTAGTCCTCTGACTGTGGCTCCTATCAATGAACTGTGACTTTTGCTGACTTGGGACTGAACAGTAAAATTTTCATCTAGTGCAAGAATTTGTGCTGTTGGTGAAATTGAGTTTAATCGATTAAACGTCTTCAAAATTAATTGATTTGATTCTACTGTTCCAATATCATTTTGAATCTCTTCAGAATTTGATAATAGATCTAATTCAAAAATGATTAATTCTAATTCTGAACTGATATTTTTGGAAATCGCTTTGGCAATGATTTCTTGAATTTCTATCTGATTATCAATAATTGCTGTTTTAATATTATCTTCTTCAATACTATAGATTTCAACTGTAATTATTACAATTGAAAGAATTATTGTAAATATAAGGGCATACCATGTCCATTTTTTTTTATCCACAATCAATTGAAACCACTTATCTCCTAATTAATCTCAACTATGATATTTGTGAATGATGTCTATTGAGTTACTATGATTTGTTGAAATCTGTTCAATAGTATTCTTTGTGGATATAACACCATTTCCAAATATCATTTGGTATTGCTTTCATCACTGGATGCCCTGTTTCTTCAAAATGTTTTGTAGCGTGTTTTCCTATTGATGAATCACAACAACCTACATGTCCGCAAGTCAAACACATTCTAATTGCAACTACTGGTAAATGCTCTTTTTCACATTCTTGACAGCTTTTGGTGTTGGGGGCAATTTCCTCTTTTTCTTGAGCAAAATGTTCGCATTTTTTTGACATGTTAATATTTTTTCAAAGTATTCTTGTATCTTTTAATTGAATCAACAATTACAATTTTAGCTTCTCTGGCAGATTTCCATCCTAGTATCTCGACTTTTTTTCCTTCCAAGTCTTTGTAAACTTGGAAAAAGTGAGCAATTTCTGAACGATAATGATCTTCTATATCTTCAATATCTGTTGTGTGTAAATATCTAGGATCATTTGTTGCTACACAAATTATTTTATCGTCTAGTTTACCGTCATCTTTCATCTGAAGCAATCCTATTGGTCTTGCTTCGATTAGAATCCCAGGATATGTTGGATTTGTAACTAGAACTAAAGCATCAAGAGGATCCCCGTCATCTGATAGACTTTGTGGAACTAGTCCGTAATCTCCGGGATAATGGAATGGTGAGAACAACACCCTGTCTAATTTTATCATGTTATGTTTTTTATCGTATTCGTACTTGTTCATAGAACCTTTAGGAATCTCTACAATTACATTAATGATTTCTGGAATATCATTTCCTGATTCAATATCGTGCCAAAAGTTCTTACTCATTTTCTAGCTCTTCAACTATGCAATCAATATATGAATTCTGTGTATTTATTTGAAATATTATGCTCTATCATTTGTATTTGGAACTACTCTAAATATTTTCACAGTATATTCCCCTTCATAGATGTTAACAAATTCTCCTGTATCTGAATTGATATTTCCAGCTCTGAATTTGTATTCAAATGAACCATCTCCTTTCACATCCACTTGTGCAAAATGTACTGGTTCTTCATCTTTGTAAAATTGAATTATTACAGGATACCTTTCAACATTATCTGATGCTGCACCTTTCACTATCCCCCACGGAAGTCGATTATCTTCAGGCACTTTCATTGTTGTAATAGTTTTTCTCAAACTTATCTCGTCATTTATTGGAGTAATGGTGACTGAATTTTGATTAGTTTCAGCCGATGTCTCTAATGGCGCCATCATAATGCTGAAAACTGTCATGATTGTTGCAATCAAAAATATTCTTGATTTCAAATTCATTTTACTTTCATTTCTGTAAGTTATTTAAAAAATTTGTTACTAATTTACTAGATTAATCTATGGCAATTCTTCTTCTAGATCACAACATGCCTTGTGAACCCATTTTTCATTAGAGTTTTTTAGTATCTCTTTGCCTGTTTTGATAGCTTCTCCACACTCTACGCATTTTCCATTAAATCTGGCTTTCATACTATCTTTGTATATTTTACCCATTTTAACTTGTTATTTTTTGTAAATTCTTCCCCTGTGGTCTGTTTCGATAACAAAGATAATCATTTTACTTTGCTGTAGATCCAAAATAACTCTGTGATTTCCTACTCTCAGTCTGTAAAATGGTGAATTTGTAAGTCTTGTCACACTTTTGAATGGATCTTGTGTACAATCTAACACTACGTCGTAAACTCTCTGTGCATTTTTCTTCTCTAGTTTTTCTAGCTGTTTTACAGATTTTTCAGACCATATGACCTGCCACGTCATATCATCTTAGACCCAGTCTCTTTCTTACTTGCTCCGATGTATGCACGTGTCCTGCCTTGATGTCTGCTACACCTTCTTCAATATTTTTGATGACTACAGGACTTAGCACATCATCTTCCTGCGCATTTTTTAGCAGTCTTGCAATTACCATTTCGTAGGTTTCACCTGGATGGTTCATCTGCTTTTTTAGATCATTTTTTACTTTTTTTGAAAGCTTTATCGTACTTTGTTCCATGGTATACTCTAGTATACTATGGTATATTCTAATATAAAAACAAAGCGATTGGGATGCTTACCATATTCCTATATATTTTTTTGAAGAGATAATGATCTGCGATATGGTCTAACAATACAATTAATCTACATTACGATTATTCTACAAACAAGTTTTTCTTTTCAAAATTTAAAATAAAACTATGGGCTCAGAACCCTCTAGGGTCCGCACCCATGACGGTATAATTTTTTCAAAAATAAATTACAAAACAACACAAACATTTTAGAAAATCTGCAAATTAATTACAAGAATTCATACAAAAAAGGGGTCCGAAGCCACAGTGGGAGTGGACCGGATGGGATTTGAACCCACGACCTTTGCGGGAAATTCTTCCTTACGCAGTGTGAGTGCGTCATCCAAACCAAACTAGACGACCGGTCCAACAGCATTACCAAAAGACGAGTTTTTTTATCTTTAGGTGTCTGAATATATTGTTATTACCTTGATCTTTTCTACTAATTTTTAAAAAATCAATCATGTCATTACAAGAATTTGATGTTCTAATTGATAGAATGAAATTGGCATTTGAATATGCTGACAATCTTGGTCAATATGTAGAATCTGCTAAAGTCTTGTATCAGATGAATGATCAATTACCTGATGATTTGCAATTAAATTTAGAAGAATTAGAAAATACTGATTCAGCAAAATCATTTATAGCAAAATATTATCCTGAGATAAAATCGGCAATTGTTGATTATAGACAAAGATTGATGAATTTTTAATTCTATTTCTTTACGCCCAGATTTCTGTTCTTTAATCTCAAGTATGGATTTCTGCATTTTCTGCATCTTGAGGCATCAATATCGTTTCTGCATCCACAGTTAAAGCATATTCTCATTACAAGACGTGCTTGTTGTGCGATTCGTTTTTTCTCTGGGTCTGTGATGGGCATTTAATTGTCTCCTGAATCTCTCTCTTTTATTCTAATCGGATTTTTCCATCTTTCCTGCTAGTAAAACCGGTACTTCTGCAGGCCTTTTGGCAACAGGTATATTTGCTTTGTTAAACATTGAAACCTTGGATTCTGCTGAACCATATGTTCCCATTACGATTGCTCCTGCGTGACCCATTCTCTTTTCTTTAGGAGCTGCTCTTCCAGCAATGTATGCTACTGTTGGTTTGTTGAATCCTATATCGATAATCCTTTGTGCTAAAATTTCTTCTGAATCCCCACCAATTTCGCCTACCACTACAAGTCCTTCTAAATCTGGAATGTCTTTTACCATCTCGAATGCATCAATTAGTCTTGTTCCATTAATAGGATCCCCCCCAATTCCAATAGTTATTGACTGGCCAAAACCCGAGTTGGTCAATGCATCTGAAATTTCATAAAGCAATGTTCCGCTCTTTGATAAAACTGCAATCTTTCCTGCTTTGAAAGGCATCGCTGGCATGATTCCAATCTTGATTAGCTCTGGAATCATGATTCCTGGAGTGTTAGGTCCTATTATCACAGCTCCTTTTTGATTTGCCAAATCTAATGCAATCATGGTGTCTCTAATTGGAACATGTTCTGGAATTGCAACTAGTAATTTAATTCCTGCATTAAGTGCTTCTTTTGCTGCTGATAAAAAGAATTTTGCTGGAACAAAAATAATTGAAATTTTTGCATGAGTTACATCTACTGCTTCTTGCATGGTGTTGTAAATTGGAACTTTGTCTTCGAATTTCTGACCTCCTTTGCCTGGCGTAACTCCTGCAACAACATTTGTTCCATATGAAATCATATTTTTTGCATGTAGTGAACCATAAGCACCTGTAATTCCTTGAACTATGACCCCCTTATTTTCAAAATCAGGTTCGTCTGGTTTTCCTTTTAGTAATCCAAAAATGTCTGTCATTTCTTTACTCCCATTACTGCTGCATTAATTGCCTCTTCTACTGAATCGAAAATTTTTGTTCTTGATCCTTGTAGCATCTCTTTTGCTTTTTCTGATTCTGTTCCTTTTAGTCTTGAAAAAACTGGTAAGTCAATTAGATTATCTTCATACGCTTTTAGAAATGCTTCTGCAACTACGGTGGTTTTTACAATTCCTCCATAGAGGTTAACTAGAATCCCTTTGACTCTGTCTAATTTGCTTATCAAAGTTAATGCTTCATAAACTGATTCAGTAGTTGCACCACCTCCAACATCCAAGAAACATGCAGGTTTTCCACCATTGTCAGATAACATGTCTAATGTAGACATTACCAGTCCTGCGCCATTTCCTACAACTGCAATGTCTCCATCTAACTCTACTAATGAAAATCCACTTTTTTCAGCTTGCTCTTCAATCTCTGTTTTCTCTTGATATTTTTGCAATTCTGGATGTCTAAAATTGCTGTTATCATCTGTAACAAATTTGCCATCAAGTGCCATAATTGAGTCATCTTGCATGATTGCTAATGGATTAATCTCTACTAATTCAGCCTCTTTTTCTATTGTAAGTTTTGATAATTTTTTCAAAGTATCTGTAACTCCTTCAGCAGGTTTTCCCTCTAATCCCATCTCTTTGGCAACTTCTCTTGCTAGTTCATCAGATACTTCGCCTAATCCAATTTCTTTGATAATTTGATTTTTAACTGATTCAATTTCCACTCCTCCTTCTGCTGATGCAATGATCGTGTAGCATCTTTTTGAACGATTCAGAAATATTGATAGATACAATTCTTTTTTGATATCTGCCATTTTTTCAAGTAAAATTGCTCTTGCTTTTTCTCCCTTAATTGTTAAATCCATTACTTGAGGGTATTTTATCTCAAATTCGTCATCATTTTGACATTTTTGGATTCCTCCTGCTTTTCCTCTGCCTCCAACTGGCACCTGGATTTTAATAACAAACGGATATCCTAATTCTTTGGCATGTTTTCGTCCGTCTTCAATATTTGTGGATGATATGCTATTTAGCAAGTTAATTCCATATTCTCGAAATAATTCCTTAGCCTGAAACTCTAATAATTGCATGCAAAAATCATGGATTTTACGGTCTTTATTAACTATGATGTTATTTCAGCTGTTCTTCAAGGAAATCAATAATTTCTAAAAAGCGATCTTTACTTTTTCTCAATAATTCTTGTGGGTATTCCTCAATTGTAAATACAAATTGTTGGTGGAAACTTGGAACTAAAATTCCTCCTGATGTTACCATTTGTTCAATCACATAACCCTTGGTAAGAGTACATACAATTTCTTCATAAGATTCATCCTCTTCTTCTAGAGTTTGTCTGTATAGTACAATGGGTCTGTTTGTTTTTGCAACAATGTTTGAACCTTTTTCTAACAGATCTGATAACTGTTGAATTTGCCAAGCGTCAAGACTGATCTGTTTTACCATGGTACTCATAGGTGATTTTTCTATTTAACCGTGATAAAACAATGTATCTTCACTATTTGTAGTCAATAAAGCACTTTATTGAATCTAAAAAATAAAAAAAGAAAATAATTAGAGACTATCTAAGGATCTAGAATGTTTACTTGTATGTGGTCTTTCACCAGAATATCTTCTTCTCATATGTCCTGATGGTCTTCCGTCTAGTAATTCTAAGAACCATGATTCGTGTTCTATCTCTTCAGCAAGGATACTTGCTGCAATATCGTATGTCATAGGATCTTTTCCATGAGTCATTTGACAAACTTTATTCCAATTAATGATTGCACCTTGTTCTGCTTTTAGACATTTTTCTAAAATCTCTTTTAGAGTTGTGCTCTTATCTGATTGTAAGAAGTCCGCACCTGCTTGCTGGCAAAAATCTACAATGTCTTTTGGAAATTCTCCTCCTAGTTGGAAGATTCTGTCAATACATGATTCAAAATGACTTAAATCCTCAAGTCTGGCATCTTCGATTACTCCTTTGATCCCTTCTCCTTCCATACCTGTACAGAATGATCTGAGGTTTGTGAAGTAATAATATGCCACAAATTCGACTGCTGCATTGGTGGTTAATTCTTTGATTAACTCATCAACATCAACGCCGTTTTGCTTGAGGAATTCAACTCCTACTACATGATGTGTATTAGAGTCTGACATTAAATTTGAGATTTTTACTTCTCATAAAAAGTTTCTTTAGAATTTATAATGATATAATAAATTTAATTCCAGAGATTTTTGGGAAAATTGGTTGGGGACCTCAAGATGTCTTTTTCTCTGGAATATATTTGGTAATTTTATTTTGATAGTTAAAACATTAGATTGCACTGCAATCAAATTTGGGAATTCTATTCAACTGAAATTTTGATTTTTTGCCCATCAATATCATCATCTTTGTATTCTTTACAAGATTTTGAAAAGTTTACTTGTTTGACTCTAACTAAAAATGCTAATTCTTCTGCTCTGTTCCTTATCATCTCCAATGATTCTTCGTCAAGATCCAAAATTGACGCAACATCTAAAACATCAGTTGGGTTGTATCCTCTTTCTTTTCTTAATGTCTGCAGTCTTCTTGCAACATCTTTCACTAATCCTTTTGCCATCATTTCTTTATTTCTAGATGTTGAGATAAATACAATGTAATTGTCTCTTTTTGACATTGCAAAGTTTTCACATGCATCAAAATCTACAATAAAATCTTCAATGTCTAGTGAAATTATTTCCCCATCAATATCAAAATCATATTTTTCATTTTCTTGTAGTGATGAAACAATTTCTTCAGGATCTGTTTCTGAAAATGATGCAACAAGTTTTCCCATGTGTTGTTTTGCTTTTGGTCCTATTTTTTTTCTCTCTAATTCTGTGGTTGCTTTTACAGGAAGTCCTAATTGTTTTAATTCTAATATTTGTTCTAATCCTGATTCTTGTTCAGTTTCAAAGATACTGAATTTTTCTACGTTTAGTTGTGACTTTAATAATTCTGACAATGATTCTAGTTTCTTCTTTTGACCTTTTTTCACACAAATTTGTGCCTCATTTAACGGCCATCTTCTTTTTAGTTTTCCTTTCATTCTTGCTGCAGATGAAATTGATATCACATCTTTCATAATGTCGAATGATTCTTCAATTTCTTCATTTACTAGTGATTCTTGATATGAAGGCCATTTGTCAAGTAAGATACTTTGCTTTCCTTCAAAAACTGTTTGATATAGATGCTCACTTGTAAATGGACAGAATGGATGAATTAAAATATCTAGTTTCATGAGAACTTCTTCTAAAACTGCATAGATAGCTAATCGTCTGTTTTTCTTTTCTTCATCTTCATCCCATAGTTCCCCTCTTGTAATTGGAATGTATATCTGGCTTAGATTGTTGATAATAAAATCATCTATTGCTTTAGCTCCTTCATGAAATTTACATGAAATGTTTTTTTCTGTAATTTTTTGAATTAGTTTTTGAAGTTTGGATAAAAGCCAAATGTCTGGTGATGTTAACAAATCATTTTGTTTAGCCCATTCAATTGTGTTTGATTTATCAAAATTATCGTATTGACTATTCTGTTTAAAGTATAGGTGTAAATTGAATAATGTGTTAATTACCTGATATGGTCTTGACATTAATTCATCTGTACTGAAACTTAGAGGCTCAATTGGACTAGCCTTCCACATAAAATAAAATCTAATTAAATCTGCAGGATATTTCTGGAGTAATTCTGCACCCTCTAAAACATTTCCTTTACTCTTACTCATCTTGCCTCCTTTTTCATCTAATACATGTCCTTGGAACAAAAACGACTTGTATGGAGGTATTGGACCGTTATTTAGGATGACATTTTCAATTAGAAGAGTATATGCCCACCCTCTCGTTTGATCAATTCCTTCTGTGAAAAACGGGGCAGGGATTTCTTGTGAGTATTCCTCATCTGTTAGTGACGAATATGGTGCAGAACCGCTATTGTGCCAAGTATCTAAAACGTATTCTTCTCTTTTTGTTTTAACACTGCTGCATTTTTTGCACTTTACTGTGATATTGTCAATCCACGGTCTATGTAATTCAAAGTTTGGACCATCTGGTAAGTTGTCTGCAGCATCAACTATTTCTTTTCTTGTAAAGAACCAATTCTTCTCACCACAATCCTCACAATTCCAAACTGGTAAAGGACACCCCCATATTCTTTCTCTGGAAATACACCATGGGTGTCTTTCTTTTATTATTCCAAGAAATCTGTTTTTTGGCTGCTCAAAAAAATACTCTACGCTTTCTGCAGCATCAATTGCTTTGTTTTCAAGCCTATCTAGTTTGTAAAACCAGCCTCTTCTAGCAAGCCATACAATTGGATGGTGTGATCTCCAACAAAGTGGATACTTGTGTTTTATTTTCCCAATCTTTACTAAAGCATTACATTCCTTAAGGTCTTCAACAATAACTCTGTCTGCATCTCTTACAAACATACCTTGATATTTTCCTGCATTTTCTGTAAATTTTACTTCATCATTTATGGGACTGAAAATTTTGACATTTCGTTTGTTTGCTATTTTGATATCTTCTTCACCATTTGCTGGTGATAGGTGAACCAAACCACTACCTGTACTTGCATCTACAAATGGCTCTGACACTGTCACGTGAAAATTATCTAATTTTGAATATTCATTTAATTCTGGAATTTCATTCAAAAGTGGGTGAATGTATTTTTTTCCTTCAAATTCTGAACCTTTTGAAATTTTCTCAATTTTGTAATCTTCGATTTTTACTTCTGACATAAATTCCTCTAGTCTGGTTTTTCCAACAATCCACGTTTCATTTTCTACTTTGACGTATACGTAATCTTCTTCAGGTTGAAAACCTACCATTGCATCCGTTACAAGAGTAAAAGGCATAGTAGTCCATACAATCAAAAATACATCTTCATCGACAAGCTTTACTTTGTAAAACAATGAAGGATCTTTTACTTCTTCATATCCTTGATTGACTTCTGCGTGACTAAGTGATGTTTGGCAACTTGGGCAATATGCAATTACAGTAAAGTCTTCTTCCAAAATTCCATTTTCATGTGCTTTTTTAAGCACTTGCCATTCTCTTTCAATGAATTCATCCCTAAAAGTCCAATATGCTTTTTCATGATTAAACGACATACCAAGTAAATCATCAACTTCTACCCATGTCTTGTTAAATTTTTCAACGACTTTTTTGCATTCAGAAACAATTCTTTCAACTCCGAACTGTTTGATTGCTTCAGTTTTTCCACCTGTAACTCCTAACTCTTTTTCCACCTGTAATTCTACTGGTAGTCCTTGGGTATCCCATCCACCATTAAATTCAATTTTTTTCCCTTGCAATGTATTGAATCTATACCACAAATCCTTGATTACTCTCCCTCTGAGATGTCCTGCATGAGGAATCCCATTCATTGTTGGCGGACCTTCGATAAACCTAATTTTCTCAGGCTTGTCTGATGCAAAAATCTGTTTTTCCAGATCAATTGATTTGACATATTCTTTGACTTGAGATTCTATCTTTTTTGCATCAAACTTTGTAGAAAGTTTCATCTGGATTTTGATATGTGTGTGGCATTATAAAGCTAAATTGATTTCATGAGACTTGGATTATATAATTGAGAAAAAGATAATTTTTGTTGGTAAATATTCTGGTAATTGGTTCTGGCGGACGAGAACATGCATTATCTTGGAAATTATCTCAAAGCCCAAAAGTTGAAACTGTTTTTACTGCACCTGGAAATGGCGGAACTGAAAATAATGTTCCGATAACTGTGAATGATTTGGATGGATTAGCTGATTTTGCTCAAAAAAATAATTGTTTTACCGTGGTAGGCCCTGAAGATCCTTTAGCTGCAGGAATTGTTGATAAATTTAATAAATTAAATCTCCAAGTATTTGGCCCGTCCCAAAAAGCTGCTCAACTTGAATCAAGTAAGATTTGGGCAAAAAATTTCATGAAACGAAATAATATCCCAACAGCCAAGTTTGAGATTTTTGATGATGCTCAAAAAGCTCAAGAATATGTAAAATCCCTTGATTACAATGTTGTTGTAAAGGCTGATGGCCTAGCTGCAGGAAAAGGTGTGATTGTATGCAATAGTAATGAAGAGGCATTATCTGCAATAGAGTTAATTCTAGTCAAAAAGACATTTGGTAATGCAGGAAATAGAATTATCATTGAGGAGAGAATTGATGGAATAGAGGCTTCTTACATTGCACTATCTGACGGGAATGTTGCAATTCCTATGGCGTCTAGTCAAGATCATAAGCGAATCTTTGATAATGATCAAGGCCCCAACACTGGCGGAATGGGGGCATATTCTCCAACTCCAATAATTGATGATGGTTTGGCAAAAACTATACAAGAAAAAATTATCGAGAAAACAATTCAAGGAATGAAAAATGAAGGAATTTCATTTAAGGGATTTTTGTATGCTGGAATAATGATTCGTGATGGAGTTCCATATGTTTTAGAATACAATGTACGAATGGGTGATCCTGAATGCCAACCAATTACTATGAGAATGAATTTTGATTTGTATGATTATTTTGTTGCATGTGTTAATGGAACATTGTCTTCATTACCTTTACCCTTATGGAAGAATCAATCTGCAGTATGTGTTGTTTTAGCATCTGAAGGATATCCCGAATCCTATCCTAAAAATGAAGAAATTACTGGTTTTGATTCCATTCAAAACAATGTGTGCGTTTTCCATGCAGGAACAAAAAAACAAAATGAAAAGATTCTCTCAAATGGTGGTCGGGTTTTAGGAGTAACTGCATTAGGTGATACGCTGGAATCTGCAATAACCAATGCTTACTTAGCATCTGAACAAATCTCTTGGCCTCATAAATTTTGCAGAAAAGACATTGGTCAAAAAGGACTTTCCTATCTTTGAGTCTGTACCATTCTATCTTCTGTAACTATCCAATCAATTATCATGTCATGGTTTGATTTTGGAATGTTTTTTACAATTTGTTTTTCCAAAGTCAAAGAAATCGTTGTAGTTTTGTTTTCTGCTAAGAATCTATCGTAATATCCATGTCCATAACCTAGTCTTACTCCATGTGGTGAAATTCCAACAGTCGGAACTATGATAACGTCAAGATCGTTATCCAATTGGCAATCATCTTTAGGCTCCATGATGTCAAAACTTCCTTTTTCTAGGCTCGAAAAATCAGTTATTTTCCTGAATTCTATTTTTTTGCCTATTACTTTTGGCAAAAAAACCTTTTTTCCATTACTAAGTAATTCTTGAATTATGTCTTGTGTTAAAATCTCACTCCCAATTGAATAATAAAGTCCAATTTTTTGTGCATTTCTAAATGCATGGATTTTTTTTATCCTCTTTCGTATCTTTTCACTTGCAATCTTCATTAAATCAAATGATGTGTTATCTCTTTTTTCTAAAAGAAGATTTCTCAATGATTTTTTTTGAGAATTATCTTCCAATTTGAGTACACAATGATGCTGCAGTGATTGTATTTTTTAATAGCATGGCAACTGTCATGGGCCCCACTCCTCCTGGTACTGGTGTTGCAAAAGATGCTTTCTGAATAATTTGATCATAGTCTGCATCTCCGACTAGTTTTTCTTGAAATCTTGATATTGCAACATCTATGACTATAACTCCCTCTTTTATCATTTCAGGAGTTAAAGTAAACTTACTTCTATCCCCAACTGCGGTAATTATGATATCTGCTGATTTACATAACTCTGAAAGATTTTTAGTTTTAGAATGACATGTAATGACGGTGGCATTTTTTTCCAACAATAAATGATATAGAGGTTTTCCCACTAAATTGCTTCTGTTAATTAATACAACATTTTTTCCTTCTAAATCAATTCCATGATGATCAAACATTTCCATTACTCCTGACGGTGTACATGCAACCAATGCTGCTTTTCCCATTGCAAGTAATCCTGCATTATGAGGAGTCAATCCATCTACATCTTTTAATGGAGAAATCCTTGATGTGGTTGCAAATTCATCTAGTTGCTCTGGTAATGGAAGCTGTACTAATATTCCATGTACCGAATCATCATTATTCAAATTCTCAATAATTTCGTTAAGTTGAGTTTGCGTGGTATTTGCATCAAGTTTGTGATCTTTTGTTGTAATTCCCACTTCCTCACAAGCCTTGTGTTTGTTTCTAACATATGTTGCAGAAGCTGGATTGTCACCTACAAGAACTGTGGCTAAACATGGACCGATTCCTTGATTTTTCATCTCTGCTACGGCCATTTTAACTCTGTCTTTTACTGCTTGAGCAATTACTTTGCCGTCAATCTTAACACCTGGCATGCTCTTTTTTTAAATTCTAGATATTTAATTCTTGGAATTCTTTATTGAAAATCTTAGAAAAGAAATTAAATGGCTTTTTTTTAGTCATAACATGTTTGTAATGATGGCAGATGTTCAGCTTAATGACGGTGCTGAAGAAGATTTTAAAAAATGGTTTTCAGAATCAAACAAAGTCTTGGCAAAATTTCCTGGATTTATCTCCCGACGCTTTCTAAAAGCAAATGATGGCAGTTATAGGATTATTGTAGAGCATGAAAGTAAAGAAACTTTCATTAAAATGCACAATAGTCCTGAACATGACAAACTTCATCCTGAAGGACATTCCTACATGAGTGCTCCCCCTGCACGAAAAACATATTCAATAGCTGCTGAGTAATTTGAAACTTGATTATGATTTAAATTCATATATTAAGAAAATCAAAAAAGGCAATTCTTATTTTCACACTTTTATTAATCGTGACAGTTTATCTACTGGAATTTTATTTTTACAACCAGGGGAAGAAGATTCCCAAGTTCCTCATGATAGTGATGAAGTTTATTATGTAATTTCGGGTGATGGATTTTTAAAAATTAATGATAAAGATTACAAAGTTTCCAAAGATACACTATTTTTTGTTGGAAAAGATGTAGAACATTTTTTTCATGGCAATACACAAGAACTCAAAGTATTATATTTTTTTGGCGGATCCGATTGTTAACTGATAATTGTCTTTCTACCTGTCACCTTGATTTTTTTTCTTGCGATAAGATTTATTGCTTCTGGATATATTCTGTGTTCTTCTTTTAGAATTCTTTTGGATAGTGATTCTTTTGTATCGTTTTCTTTAATTTTTACAACTGCTTGGATGATTATTGGACCTGAATCCATTCCTGTATCCACAAAATGAACTGTACATCCTGAATATTTTGAGCCATAATCTAAAGCCTGTTTTTGTGATTCTAATCCTGGGAAAGATGGCAATAAAGCGGGATGGATATTGACAATCCTATTTTTATATTTTTTAACAAATTCTGGACTGATAATTCTCATAAACCCAGCTAGACAAACAAGACCATTTTTTGACGTTACACCATTTTCAGATAATACTTTGATAACTTTTTTGTCATAACCCCATCTATCTCCTTTGAAATTTTTACTTTCTATCACTTGAGTTTTAATTCCTAATTTCTGTGCAATTTTTAATCCCTTTGCATCTTGTTTGTTTGAAATTACTATGGCAGGATTAATTGGAATTTTCTTCTTCTTTATTGCAGTAAGAATGGATTTCATATTGCTTCCACGCCCTGATATTAAAATTCCTAGATTTAGCAACTGATTCTAGTACCTCTATCCTACAATTAATGTGTGTGGTTCAAGATTAACTGATTGCTTTTTTAATGCTGTCAATTGTATATGGTTTAAAAATTACAGAAGTGATGCCTCTTTCTTCTAGTTTCTGAACTGTGTCCATTGATGTATCTGCCGTAACTACAATGATTTTTGAACTAACATCAATTGCTTTCATTTTGTCAATTCCATAAAAGATGTCGTATGGAGGCATTGTTAGATCTGTGAAAATAAAGTCTGGTTTGTGTTGAAGATATAGGTCGAGGCATTCTTGTCCATTGGAGCCTGTACCGACTATCTCGATATCTAATGATTCAAGTGCAACACATAACATATCTACAAACTCGTCATCATCATCAATTACGATTGCACTTTTTTTCATATCCTATGAAAAGTTCTTTTTTTATGTTAATTACATGTTTATCAAGATAAACAAACAACACTCAATGTTTTTTATTATTTTATTATATTAGTATTAAAAAACATGCCTAAAAATGTCTATTCTATTTTCTTATAATGGAAAATAATATCCCTCTTGAGTTTGTTGAAAAATAGTTTAATCTGAGGTTGGGTTAAACTAAACTTGCAATTTATATCAAATACATAAAATCAATTTTTCATTGTCTGGCCAAGTCAAAATGACAAAAAATGGAATATTGTGTGAAGTACATGAAAAACGAGTTTTGCTGGATCCAAAAAATACTGACACAACGGGAATTAATTTTGTTTCACATGCACATTCGGATCATCTTCCTTCAAAAAATGGCGGAATAATTCTGTCATCTATCGAAACAAACGAAATTGCAAATCTTAGGGGTTTTAAGATGGAAAACCATGTTGAATTTCTTGATGATTTTTCGTTAATCGATAGCGGTCATATTCTAGGCGCAAAAGGATTGCTCTTTGATGACACATTCTATACTGGAGATATTTGTACCAGAAATAGGGGGTTTCTTCAAGGTGCAAAAATTCCAAAATGTAAAATTCTAATTACTGAATGCACATTTGGATTGCCTGAATTTATTTTCCCAAAAATTGATGAAATTCAAAAACAGGTAAATGAATTAATCTCAGAACTATATGGAAAGGGAATTCCTGTAATTTTGATGGGATATCAATTAGGAAAAGCACAAACCATTACTCAACTTTTTGGTCATTGGGGGCCTCTTTTTTTTCATGATTCCGTAAAAGATATGAATTCTTTGCACCAAAAATTTGGTGTTCCTTTAAAAAATGGAATTGGTCATACAGAAGCTGAAAAAAATGGGTTACTTGAAAAAAAACCTTGGGTAATGGTAGCACCAATGATGTCAAGTAAAAATAAATTCATTCAAGATATGAAATCACAATATGGTGCTGTGACTATTGGATTTAGTGGTTGGGCACAATCATCTCGATTTCCATTTGGTCGCAGAACCGATTATTCATTTCCGATGAGTGATCATTGTGATTATGATGAATTAGTAGATATGGTGAAAAAATCAGGTGCTGAACAAGTTTATACTATTCATGGTTTTGTTGATGAATTTGCTGAAACTTTACGAAAAATTGGTGTTAGTGCTCAACCTTTATTGGAAAATTCGTTAGATGATTTTACTTAATTTGAAAATTTACTACATTCACATTCTTCAATCAAACATGTTTCTCTATTTCTAATATGGTCATGGGAAAAATGCTTGCATTTTTCATTTTTACATATTCTTCTCTGTGCTTCTTTCTGAACCACTAATTGTGCAATTTCATTAGCCTTGTCCTTTGAATATCCCTTTTTGTCAATATAGAAATGAACAATTCTGTTATACAGCATTTCTGGATTGAACTGTTTTTCAAGCATGTATTCTCTAGCCAAAATACGCCTTTATTCTATTAAAATATCCTCATTCAGGTGTCTTTTTTCATAAATTTCTCGTATGTTTATTATGAACAGAATATGGCTATTATCTTAAAAATTGATTTTTAATTTATGAGAAAATTCATGCATAGGGAAGTATCTGAATCAGATGATCCTATGAATGCTACAAAAAGAACTGTTTTTTTCAAAAAAGCAAAACCCTCACAATCTCAAATAACTTCTGAACTCGAATCTGAATCTAAAGTCGAAAAAGAAATTAAACCAAAATCTACCGACTCTAATTCGCAGATTCTTGTAACTGAAGTTAACGATGAAATTATTAACGATGAAGTCCTTGAAGAATCTGAAAAATTAGTTTCATTACAAAAAGAAATTGAAAACGCAAAAGAATCTCATAAAAAAACTAAAGAAAAATTAGAACTAAAATCAAAATCACTTAAAAAAGCTAGATCTACATTATCTCAAACCAAAAAACAACTTGATTCTGTTATGGCATCAGAATTGTCATCTTTTGAAAATAAAAAATTAGAAGTAATTGGTGAAATGTCTTCTAAAATGGCACATGATATGAGAAATCCCTTAACTGTATTACAATCTCAAATTGATTTGATGAAATTAAAACATCAAGCAAAAGAAGATCAAGTCTTATCTGAATCATTATTAAGTATGGAAAGTGCAATCACTCATATCACAAATCAAATAAATGATGTTTTGGGTTTTATTAGAAAACCTGAACTAAGATTGACTTTTTGTGATTTAAAAGAATTAGTAAAAAATTCCATTAATGAAGTAAAATTTCCCAAAGATGTTGAACTAGTGTTATCTTTAGAATCATGTCTTACAAAATGTGATGTGATAAAAATCCGAGGAATTGTGACAAATATTTTACAAAATGCTGTTCAAGCTGTTGGGGTGAAAGGTGAAATTAAGTTACAAATAGAAGATGGAGAAAAATCTGTTTCAATAAAAATCATGGATTCTGGTCCTGGAATTCCTGAAGAACAACTCGAGCAAATTTTTGAACCAATGTTTACAACTAAATCTGAAGGTACTGGTCTAGGGTTGGCATCATGTAAACAACTTCTTGAAATGCATGACGGCACAATAACTGTACAAAATAACCCCACAACATTCACTATTACAATCCCAAAAAAAGATTCATCAAATACTGTTTATTCGGAATAATTCTTAAAACTCTTTTTTATTCATAGAACATAATTGCTATGATGGGATTTTTATCAAATTTTAGAAAAGACCTGCAAATTGCAAAAAGAGAAAAAGCAGCTCAAATCAATGGGAAAAATCTAAAAGAATTATTAAAAAAATTCAAAGAAGAGCGTGACAGAATTGAAAAAGAAACTGGAAAAAGGCCTCAAATAGATGATACTACTAAAATGTTTATGCAAAAAATTCTAAATGTGTGGATTTCAGAAGGTAAAGAAATCGATGAAGAAAAATTCTGGATTGAGGTTGATCACAACAGGCAGTTTTCACATCCAGTTGAATATTATGAAATTCAAAAACCCTAAAATTGTTAGAATAAAAATTATTTTAAAATTAGACCAATATCCATTAAATTTGAATGTGTAAATCCTGTCTTAATATTGGCATTTTGTTTTTGAAAGAATCTTCCAGAATCACTATTTTTAAGAAATTCTTTCATTGTGTCTAAATCTACTTTGATGTTTTCTGTAATGGCTCCTGCAAAAACTGAATTCCCATCAATCCCATCTGTTCCCATAGATGCAATGATCATTTTATTTGATTTTTGAGTATTTTTTAATAATCTTAACACTAACTCTTGATTTCTTCCACCAATTCCTTTGCCTAGGACTCTTACGGTTGGTTCTCCTCCAAAAACTAAACATGTTTTTTGTTTGTCTGAAATATTTTTAAGAATTTTAGTAACTGCATCTTTAATATCTCCAAAAATCTGAATCACTATTGTCTCATATCCTATCTCTTCTGATTTTTTTTGCATTACTTCTAAACATTTTTGATTATTTGCAATAATAAAATTCTCGATTTTTGGTTTTTTTATTTTTGAATTTTTGTTTGTCACTCCCTTTTCTAAAACTTGTAAAACTTCGATAGGCATCTTTCTCTTTATTTTATATTTTTCAAGAATTTTTAATGCATCTGCATATGTTGTATTATCCATGTATGTTGTGCCTGATGCAATTGATGAAAGATCATCTCCTTCAACATCTGACATTACTAGACCTATTCCATCACATTTCATATTTTCAATTAATTTTCCACCTTTGATTTTTGATAGGTGTTTTCTAATACAATTGAATTCT
This sequence comes from Candidatus Nitrosopumilus sp., assembly GCA_046754445.1. Taxonomy (GTDB): domain Archaea; phylum Thermoproteota; class Nitrososphaeria; order Nitrososphaerales; family Nitrosopumilaceae; genus Nitrosopumilus. The sequence continues at coordinate 588 of JBHHVV010000004.1, read as the reverse complement.
TGAATGGTAGCCCCTGATTTTAGTAGTAAATTTGTTACAAAGATTTTGTCATCAAGGGTGATTCCATCTGGTATTGTTAAAAGGGATGAACCTCCTCCTGACACAAGAAAAATAATCAATTCCTCTCTTCGCTTATTTTGAACAAATTTCATGACTTCTTTTGCTGCTTTCACGCTTGTTTGATCTGGCTTCGGGTGTCTTGAATTGAATATTTTGAATTTTTTACCTTTGATTTTTGCTTTTGAACCTTTAGGAATCACTATGATTCCACTTTTTATTGGAATGATTGAATTTAGTGCTCTAGTCATGGAATCTCCAGCTTTTCCAAAAGCAACTGAGTAAATGTTAGAATATTTCTTGAGATTGAATGTTTTTCCAGCGATCTTTATTTCATTAGGTGTTACGTATTTTTGAATGATGTTTTGTGGGTGAGCAGATTCTAACCCTGCCTCTAAAATCTTCAAACAATCTTTTTTCTTTTCTGTGACTGCCAACTCGTCAAAATTTTGAATAATCATATTGGTACTCAATAATGCAAGATATAATAATAATCAATGATGACTCTGATTTATGCACACAGTACGCATT
>JBHHVV010000003.1:0-44097 GCA_046754445.1 Candidatus Nitrosopumilus sp. | reverse complement strand
AGTTTGTTGATAATATATGGAAAATTTATCTTATCTGGAAGACAATCTGGAAGTGGTCCCCAAATTGTAATTATTTTTGTTTCAGGTTTAAGATTTTCAAATTTTTTCATCATTTGATTTATGATGCTTTCATCTGTGAACCAAAATAGAATTACTGATGCTTCTGATATGTCTGATTCTTCAATATTTTCACAAAGAAACTCTCCTGGAACATTTCTCTTCTCGAGATTGTCCTTAGCATTTTGGATTTTTTCAGAATTGTTGTCAATACCTACTGCTTTTTTTACTTTGAATTCATCACTTGCTATTTCAATTCCTTTTCCATTCCCACATCCTAAATGATAAAAAACATCGTTTTCACCCAATTCCGAAAACTCGAAAATTTCTCTTAAAGATTTTTCTGGTAGCTGAACATCTTCTCCACTAAGCACATTCTCTGGAAGTGTTTCTAGATATTCTTCAATCTTCAATGATTTTTGTATTATGAACGAGAATTTATTCTCTTATACTTTCTAATTTTGAAACGGCTTGCCACAGTTGTGTTCTTACATATGATGGCATGTTAGGATCTTGTGTTACATCATCTAGTAGACTAATTGCATTTGCTGCTCTTACAGACAATGAGTATTCTGGATTATTCAAATCTGCAATCAAATCTGTAATTGATTTTTTTATTGTCTTAGGAGTGGAATTGCTAGAGACAATTTGATTAAGTGTGTCAATTGCTTCTTTCATTGATTCTTTATTTTGAGACTCATCTGCCATTTTAACACATTTTACTAAAAAATAGGAGTATATAGTTACATCTCTACAAAAACATTGTCTGATTCAACTACTGCATTATATGATGTCAAATCTCTTATTTTTGCTGGAAATTTGACCAATTTTCCAGTCTTGCAATCAAACTCAGCAGCATGCCATCCGCAAGTTATTACACACCCATCTAATTTCCCTTCTGATAAACTGGAACCTGAATGAGTACAAGAATCATCTGTAGCAAAATATTCTCCATCAATATTTGCAACTAATACGTCCCCTCCGTCTATGGATACTTTGATCATTTTTCCAGGAGGAATATCTGATGTTTTTCCTACTATGATTTTCCCCATTGAAGTTTTTATCAGATTATTCTTAATATTTTTTCGTATAAAGTGAGAATATGATTCGAGACGCCAATAATTCAGATAAAAATACAATTTTGAAATTTTGTAAAAACACTTTTTCTTGGGGTGATTACATTGAACAAGTTTGGGATTATTGGTTGTCTGAAGGCCATCTATTTACATTTGAAAAACAACACCCCGTAGGAATATGCCATGCATTTTATTCAAAAGATCAAATTTGGATTGAGGGTATTAGGATTGATCCTAATTTCCGTAATCAGAAAATTGCATCTAAATTAGTAAAGCATGCCGAATTAGTTGGCAAAAAGAAGAAAATCTCATTTTCTTACATGTTAATAGATACTGAAAATATTTCATCTCTATCTATGGCCAATTCTTTAGATTATGAAATATTTGAAACTTGGAATTTTTACTCCCTTGTTCCAGAAAGAAATATGGATCATGATATTTCATTTGAAAAACATCCTAATCTGAAATCTTTTTCTCATTATGTAAAATCTTGGAGATGGCTTCCAATTGATGATTATTCACTTTCAAAATTCTACAAAGAAAATAAAATTGTTAAATCTGTAGAACTTGATGATTATTCAATAGCAATTCTTACTGATTCAGAACATTTTGATCAAACATTGATCGTTACATTGTTTTCAACTTCATCAAATACCTCTCTGCAAATTATTTCATTTTTACAAAATTATGCAATTGAAAAAAACTATGAACGGATACAGATTTTGACTAAAGAAAAATTGCCTGTATATGATACTTTAGAACATAAAATCTCATTCCATCTAATGAAAAAAAATTTGGCTTAATCTGATTTTACAAATTTTATTGTATTGTTCAAAATCCCTAAACCTTCTATTTCCATCTCGACTTTATCCCCTTCTTTCAAAAATACCGCATTAGGTTTGTTTAACATTACGCCAGCTGGCGTTCCTGTAGATATTATGTCTCCTTTCTCCAATGTCATCACTTTAGAAATTTTTGAAATTATTTCTGGAATTTTAATGAACATGTTGCTTGTAGAGGAATTCTGTCTTAATTCTCCGTTAATTTTTGTTGTCAGTTTTAGATTTTGAGCATTCTGTATTTCATCTATTGTTGTAATCCAAGGCCCACACGGTGCAAATGAATCAAAACTTTTTCCTCTTGTGAACTGTTTATCTTTGAATTGAATATCTCTTGCAGAGACATCATTGAAAACCATGTATCCAAATATTGCACTTGTAGCATCCTCTATGCCAATATTCTTGCAGTTTTTTCCAATAATTATGGCTAATTCCACTTCATAATCTAACTGAGTAACAAAATCTGGGCATACAATATCTGAATTTGTGCTGTTTAATGCAGTTCTGGGTTTGATCACGATTGCAGGATCTTCTGGTGCTTGTAACCCTTGCTCTTCAGCATGATCTACATAATTGAATGCTAAACAGATGATTTTATTCGGATTTGGAATTGGTGTCAATAATTTGTATTTTGAAATATTTTCTTCATATGGCAAATCATTAATTTTGTTTTTGATTTCATCAAACCACCCATCAAATAGAAAATCCTTTACATTTTGTGGGATTGGAACCCCTGTGAGATAAGTTATTTCATCCTTTGTAGATACTTTGTCTCCATTTACAAAACCATATGTTTCGTTATTACCTTCTAACAATCGTGCTATTTTCATGATTAATCACTTGTGTGTAAAAATTGCTTGATTTTGTGAATCTTTTCTACAGTATCCAAATCTAACAAACTGGATCTCTTCCCCTTCTTTTAATTGTAGATAATGTGGTTCTGTATAAACGTCTAATTCTTCTAAACTTTCTTCATTAAACTCATCATCAACAAATAATGTTTTAGGAATAATCATCTTAATTTCATGTGCAGTTTTTTGTGGTACCCATTGAATTTTTAAAATTTTTGATGTTTCTCCATCTGCAACGAAACTGCCTTCAACCTCAGTATTGTTTTTTGTAATCATTACATTTCCTAAACCTAAAAGTCGAATCAACATGCCCTCTTTGATTTCCTTTGCATCTTCTCCCGAAATATAGAAATTTTCATCAATTTCAATTTTTCTTTTTCCCATATTGTTGATTGGATGGTTAGGAATTTCTACTGATGATACTGGCAAATCTTTTACTGTTAGTTTTTTTACCTTACTCACCATGAATAATCTTATGCTACTACCGTCGACAAATTTTCTATTAAATGCCTCCAGAGAATCAAAAGGTGCAAGAGTGTTTGCTTTTGTTAATCCCAGTGACATGATGAATTTTCTAATAGCTTCTGGTTTAATGCCTCGTCTTTTAAGTGCCTCAAGTGTTGGCAATCTTGGATCATCATACCATGAAACTTTTCCTTCTTCAATCAAAGGCTTGATTATTCTCTTGGAGATGGGCATGCCTTTGAATTCTAATCTGGAGAAAAACCCTTGGTCTGGTTTACGCATGCCTAGAGCATCTAAAATCTCATCAATCAATTCTTTTCTTAGTTCAAATTCTTTTGAACGAAAAGCATGTGTTACTCCATCAATACTATCTTCTATTGCTACAGCCATATCATAGCTTGGCCAAATTCTGTATTTTTCTCCTAATGTGTAGTGTTTTTCATCTATTATTCTGAATAATACTGGATCCCTCATTACTGCATTGTCTGCCTTCATATCTCCACGGAATCTAACTATTGCTTCACCGGGTTTGTATTTTGTATTCATCTTCTCCCAATTTTTATTATTTTTATCAATGTCATTGGTACTACATCTGCATGCTTTTCGCTCTCTTCTGTTTTTACTAATGTCGTCCCTTTTGCAGGTACAGATGTATGCTTTTCCTGAATTAATAAGTTGTATTCCTTTTTCATAAAATACTTCCATATCATCTGAAGTGTTTTTTACAATGTCAAATTTTATTCCTAACCATTCTAATCCAACTTTAATGGCTGCATGATACTCCATTCTTTCTGATTCTGGATTTGTATCATCCATTCTTAGAATAAATTTTCCATCATACATTTTTGCATATTCAGAATTAATGATGGCAGCTTTTGCATGACCTATGTGCGGATATCCATTTGGTTCTGGAGGAAATCTTGTAATTACTTTACCTTGAACAGCTCCTTTTAGTTCTGGAAGTCCTTCTCTTTCCTCAATCTTTTCTTTAGGTACTAAAATTTCTGGAAAATTTTTCTGTATCTCTTTTTCTTGTTCCTCAGATGATAGTTGATTGACTGAAAGAACAATTTCAGAAATATCTATTGAAATCTCTTTTACTTTACTTCTAAATTCTGGTTTTGTTCCAAGAATTTTACCTAAAATTATCTTATCTTGAGTTTTGCCTCCATGCTCAAAAGCGTTTTGCAGAGCCATTTTTCTAATTTCTTTTCTTAGTTCTTCATCCATAGTAGATCTTACCTATTGTGATTATACACTTCTTTTTACTACAAAATCTAATAATGAAACCAACTCTATTTTTGCAGCGCCGGAGTACGTGGCCAATGATTTTTTAGCCTTTTGAGCGTATTTTAAAGCCTGTTTTCTAACATTTTCTTCAATTCCAAGGGAGCGAATAACTTCTACGGCCTTGTTTAGTTCACTACGTGAAATTTTTGAATTTCCAAAAGCTTTGAGAATTATTTTTTTGTCTTTTCCTTTTGCAAATTTTATTGCCATTAAAATCGGAAGTGATTTTTTTCCTTCTCTAAGATCATTTCCTACTGGTTTTTTTGTTATCTTTGGATCTCCCATCACTCCAATTAGATCATCAGTTATTTGAAATGCAATTCCTAAATTTCTGCCAAATGATGATAAATTAGAAACATCTTTTGATTTATTTGATGCGCAAATTGCTCCCATTGCACATGATACATCAAATAACGCTGCCGTTTTTTTACCAATCATAGTGATGTATTCTGCTTCTGTAGGAATTTTTCTCTCTTCTGCCATCTTCACATCCAGTAACTGACCTTCGCAAATATCTACACAGGCTTTAGCTAATCTAGAAACTAATTGTGTTGTTGCACTTGGTGATAATTTTGAATCCGTGATTACTTGATATGCCTTTGAAAATAATACATCTCCTGCAAGAATTGCAATAGGCATTCCAAATTTTTTATGTACTGTTGGGACTCCATGACGCATTTCATCATTATCCATTATGTCATCATGAACTAAACTAAAGTTGTGAACCATTTCAACTGCACTTGCCGCTGGCATTGCATTAGAAATCTTCCCACCTAAAATTTGACAACTTCTAATCACCATATATGGTCTCAATCTTTTCCCACCATGAATTATTAGATGTCCTGCTGCATCATAGAGTTTTTTTGGATTTCCTTTTAGTTTTGAATTGAGATATTTATTTACTATTTTAGCATTATTTTCAATTTGTTTAGTTTTTTTCATTTACTAATCTCCATTTTTCTTGTGGCAGATGAGATCTGATTGCATTTTGCAACCCTTCATGAATTTCATTATTCATCCATGTAGATAAGACATTTGCATGTTTTTCAAGCATCAATTTATCTGATTTATCTAGTAGTTCTAACGCGATAAGCATCCAAGGACAATAAATTTCTGGGTTGACCTTTATTTCTGATAGTAACTTTTTTGCAGAAATCCATTTAATCTCATCAATTTCACCTTCGATCTTTTTTAGTTCGGTTGATTTATCGATAATTCCAATCAACGTTCCACAAATTTCATTTTCAGAACCAATGTCTTTGTAGGGTACGTGATATTCAAATTTGTGAAGATAATCTAGTTTTCCTTCAATTCCTAATTCTTCAGGCATTCTACGCTCTCCTGATGAAATGTATGTCTCTGATTCTCTTGGATGACTTGCAAATGTTCCATCCCAATCAGATGGCCACAACATTTTTTCCTTAGCACGCCTTGTTAAGACCAATCTACCTTCTTTATCAAACAATAAAGCAGTAAATGCTCTGTGAAGTTTTCCGTTTGGTAAGTGACACGTTACTTTTTCTTCAGTTCCAATAGGATTGTCATTTTCATCCACTAAAATTACAAATTCTTCAGACATTTCATTTTCCTCTAAACAAAGTTCCTTCAAATTTCCTATTTTTAACAGCTTTCACAATTCTTTCAGGTTTGTTACCATTAACAAAAAAGACATTTATTCCTATTTTTGAAATATTTGTGGCCTCTTCAACTTTTCTAGTCATTCCTCCTGTAACATCCATTTTGTTTTCAGTAATTGACGGATGTTCTCCCCGTAATTCATAAATTAATTTTTTAGATTTTAGATCTGAATATAATCCATCTTCATCAAGTGCAAAAATACAAAGTTTAGGTTTGAGAATTTTTGCTAGATGTGTCATGATTTTATCTCCTGATAGAATGAATGTTTTATTTTGTCCATACCACAACGCATCCCCAAATGTTACTGGAATTAAGCCTGATTTTGAAATTTTTTCTATCTCTTTAATTTTTTTTGCAATTGGTTTATTACCTGCCATAAAATCAGTTGGCGGAAGGCAATATGGATTTAATTTATTTTTTAGAAAAGAGTCTAAAATTATTTTGTTTAATTCAATCATAGAATTTTTAACAACTGCAACACCTCTGGGATCATATTTTCTTTCTTTTGTATGCATATCATATTTTACAGACCAAAAATGTCCATAGGATCCTCCGCCATGTACAACTACAATTGGTTCTTTGATTTTCTTCAAACTTTTTGAAATGTTATCAATTGTTTTTCTCCTGGCTGACAGGGGTTTTTCTTTATTTGTGATGATTGAACCTCCTAATTTTATCAGAATCATGCTGTTCCAAATTGCCTAGTCAATTAAAAAGTATCCAGTCCTTTGAAATCAATTTTTATCGCAAAACATTCGTAATTATTGCCTCTGAATTGATTTATTGTGTCTTCTAAATTTGATTCATCTGTAAGTGCGAAGATGCATCCTCCACCACCAGCCCCTGTTATCTTTACTCCAAATGATGTTTGTTTTCCTGTTTGAATCATTTTTCTTAATTTATCATTTGAAATTCCGATTTTCTCAAGATATCTTTGATTTTCAGTAATTTTTTCTCCTAACTCTTTGATGTTGCTTCCATTCAACAAATCTAATACTTCGTTGACTAATGTTGATTCACTTTCACATAATTTTGAAAATTCTCCTTCATTATTTTCTTTAAACTGTTTTACTTTTGCAACTAGTGATTCTGTAGAATGCTCAACATTTGAATTAGCAATTACCAGATGAAAGTTAGGTTCAGAATTTATTTTTGAGAATCCACTTTTCTTGTCATACTTCATTATTCCTCCATATGTACAAACTGTACAATCTGCTCCTGATGTATTTTCAAAAATTGTTTTTTCAGCCTCAATTGCAAGTTTTAGAATATCGTCTCTTGATGTATTTGAAAATAATTTTGAAATTGCTGCTGCTCCTGCAACACAACATGCAGATGATGAGCCTAGTCCAACACCAACTGGAATCTCAGATTTTACATTAATTTCAATACCTACATTTTGATTTTTTATTATTTTGTCTGCTAAATAATAAAATGGTTTTAGTGGAGAATCAATTTCTGATATGATTTTGTTTGGTTCTAGTTCTAAATTACCTATGTTGGATTTGATTATGATTTTTCTTTCTTTTATTTTTTCTGCAGTGACTGTTATCCTTTTATTAATTGCACAAAGAATTGCTTTTACTCCGTATACAACAAAATGTTCTCCAAAAAGAATTACTTTTCCTGGTGCTGAAGCTTTGGATTTCAAGTGAATACTAAACTAGTTAATTTATTCGATTTCCTCTTCGGTAATCTTTGTTTCAAAATCATCAATTTCGTATTTCATTGAATCTTCTTCTTTCATCTCTCCTCTTTCAATGAGGACTTGTCGTACCAGTAACCAGTAAACAGTAGCTAGTGCTTTTCTTCCTCTATTATTTGCTGGAATGATTACATCTAGGTTTGATGTAATATTATCCGTGTTTGCAATTCCTATGATTGGAATTCCTGCGTTAGTAGCTTCGATAATTGCTTGTTCGTCTACTTGAGGATCTGAAATTAAGACTAGTTTTGGTTCGATGTAATATGGTAATGAAGGATTTGTTAGTGTTCCTGGCATGAATCTTCCAAGAAGTTTCTTAGAGCCAAGCATTTCGCAGAATTTCTCTACTGGGGTTTCTGCATATTGTCTGCCAGAGCATACAATAAGTTTGTCTGCTCCTAATCTGTTGATGAATTTGGCTGCGGTTTGGATTTTTTCTAACGTGATATCTAAATCAAGCATGTAAAGTCCTTCAGGACTGGCTTTAGTGATAAACGGTTTCATGAATTTTGTCTTCACTTGAGTTCCTACCCTGATACCAGTAGCTAGGATCTTCTTTTTGATGTCAGTTGTTTCTGTTTGTTGGCTCATGACGATTTTAAATCTCTGCCATACCGCATATTAAATCATGCTCTGATAGGCGTAATAATTCATTTAATTTTGCCACTCTTTCTCCTCCAACCACTCCTACTTTGAGCATTTTTGACTTTGTTGCTAAACCAATATGGGAGATTTGTGAATCTATGGATTCACCCGATCTATGTGATGTGATTAATCTAATGTTGTTCTCATTTGCAACATTGGCAAATTCAAGAGCGTCGTAAAGACTACCAGCTTGATTAACTTTAAGAATTGCAGCATTACATGATTTTAAATTAATGGCTTTTGTAAGAATGTCTTTGTTTGTAACTATCAAATCATCTCCTGTAATTAGTATGTCTGGGAATTTTGCTGTTAATTCTGCCATGTCTTCAAATGCCTCTTCATGAACTGCATCTTCTGCATAAATTAATTTGAATTTTTCAATAATGTCAGCTGCAAAATCTATCTGTTCCCCTGTGGAATTTTCAAATCCTGCTCTGTCATAAACATATTTTTCTTTTTCTTCATTCCATTGTGTGGATGATGCAAAATCAACTCCTAGTGAAACTTCTTTTCCTAAAGTGAATCCTAAATTCTCACAAGCTTTAGCGGATAATTCCAATGCCTTTTGGTTTTCCAATTTTGGTGCCCATCCACCTTCATCTCCTCTTCCATTAGTAAAGTTAGGATCTTCTTTTTCTAATACCCTTCGTAATTCTTTATGGACTGACAAATTGGTTTCAATTGCGTCCTCAATAGTTTTTGAACCTGTTGCACAAATCAAAATCTCTTGAATGTCAGGAGTTCCTGGTCCTGCATGTGCTCCTCCTCCTAAAATATTTCCTATTGGAAATGGAAATCTAAATGACGTATCTGATGAAAGTGTCTGAAACAATTGTTGTCCTGCTGCTTTTGAGGCTGACTCCATCGATGCAATTGTTACTGCAAAAGCTAATGCTCCTCCAATTTCTGAATAGTTTGAAGAACTATCCAAGCTTTTCAAAGTCTCATGAATTCCTTTCAGATCTGATGATTCTAACCCTGTGAATTTTTGAGAATTTTCTTTTAAAATTCTTAGACTTTCTTCTGGTTTACCCTTGGGAAAACTAACTGCTTCATACTTTCCTACACTTGCTCCTGAAGGTGCACAAACTCTTCCTAGAAATTTTCCATCCGATTTTACATCTACTTCAACTGTTTTAGTACCTCTACTATTGTATAGAATTCGTCCTTCAATTGAGGAAATCTTGGCCAAGTTATTCTAACTCTGATTGAACTTCTTGTTTTCTTCTTTGAATTGCTTCGTAAAATGGAATTACTTGTTGAATTGTCTCAACTGTAGTCAAAAGCATTCTTCTACAACAATATCTTTCAATTCCTAATGAATCCAGAGTCTTTACAGGATCTTCTCCTGCTTTAATTTTATTTTGATAATCATCAAATTTATCAGCCACTAGATTTCCACATGTAAAACATCTAACTGGAATTAACATACGAACGAAAAAGTAATCAAGGATTATAAAAACCATGCAAGAAAGTTCTCTTGCGGACGTCGCCCAGCCTGGCCAAAGGCGCTAGCTTGAGGGGCTAGTCTCTCAGGAGTTCGTGGGTTCAAATCCCATCGTCCGCACCATAACCTTGGAAATTATTTCTCTAGTTTCTGTAATGTTTTGATTAATTCAGTTCGTCTTTTTTCTTCTGTTATTGCAGATCTAACATCGTCTACAAGAATTCTATTCACATCGATTTTTCTTCTAGCCTCTTTGACTACTTTATCATACATTGAAAAAGTGTAAAGATGAAGATACAAATTCTCCATTATGTCAAAAATTCGTGTAGCTTCATCAACTTCACCAATTCTAATCTTATCAAATACCTGTCTTTTTAATTCCCCTACACAATCTAGTAATCCTAAAACATATGATTCTGGCATCACTGCCAATTTTTTGTCTGAAGGGATATCTTTTTTTTCTACAATTGCAATTAGACATGCAGCTTCTACGAATTCTTGTTCGGGGGTAATTAGATACCGTCTAAGATCGCCTGTAGCTTTTTTCTTGTATTTTTTCAATAATGTTTCTGCTTGTTTTAAATTATTTTTTCCAGATACTACATCTCCTTTATGAACTGCAATAATTGATTTGCTGCAGAGAACAATAATCTCCCTTGAATTTTTTAATAGAAATTCTCTTGAATCTTGAACATCTCCAAGGGATTTTGCAATTTTATTTAATGCTGGTTTTACATTATTTAATGTCATGTTTTACAATGTCAAAATGCTAGGATAAAGCCGTTTGCTAAACAGGAATTCAGAATACGTCTGAGGTTATAACTGGCCAAATCAAATGGGTGTTATGAGAAAAATCATTGTTTACATTGCATCCAGTTTGGATGGATACATTGCAAGAGAGAATGGTGATATTGATTGGCTTCCAGAATCCTCTGAATCAAGTTATGATACATTTTACAAGTCTGTTGATACTGTGATTATGGGTAAAACTACGTATGACCAAGTTTTGACGTTTGGAGAATATCCTTACAAGAACAAGAAATCGTTTGTTTTCACTAGAACTAGTAAGAATAACGATGACAATGTAGAGTTTGTATCTGATGTTGAAAAATTTGTTAAAGACGGATTTCCTGGTGAAGGAAATAACATTTGGTTAGTTGGAGGGGCACAAATTATTGCATCCTTTCTAAAACAAGGGATTGTAGATGAAATTATCATAACTGTCATTCCTGTTCTTTTAGGTAAGGGAATACCACTTTTCAAGAATGTTGAAAAAGAGACAAAACTTGAACTAATTAAAACTGAAAAATTTGGTCAATTAGTTGACTTACATTACAAAGTTTTGAACAAAATTTAGCTCATTTTAGACATATTTCGTACTTTCAAAGCTCTTATTTTGGATATGATTTTCATGTAAATTATGGAAATTACAGTTGATCAAATGTATAATATTGAAAACAAAGGTCATGACATGGGATTTTTAAAAAAATTTATGATGGAAAATGCAGGTGCTGCAGCAGTAAGACGATTAGTTGAAAAACTTGGAAATATAGAATCAAAAAATATTTTGATTTTTGTTGGACTTGGAAATAATGGCGGTGATGGATTAGTTATGGCACGACATCTTGCTGGATATGGTGCAAAAGTTATCGTGATGCTTCTTGGCACTCCTGAAAAAATCAAGACTGAAGAAAGTAATTGGAATTGGTCTATTTTAGAGAAAATGCCATCTGTAAGGTTACTGTCAGGTGATTTACCAAATTTTGATTTCAAACCTGATGTGATAATTGATGGTATTTTGGGAACTGGAATTACTGGAGAAATTCGTGAGCCATATGCATCTGCAATCAATTATATCAACGAAACAGACTGTTACAAATTTGCAGTAGATGTTCCATCTGGTTTAGATCCTCAAACAGGTGAAACGGCAAATATCTGTACAAAATGTGATATGACTGTTACCTTTCACAAAATGAAACAAGGAATTCCTAAAAGAAAAGATCTTACTGGTGAATTGTTTGCAGAAAAAATTGGCATTCCTCCAGAGGCTGAAGAGGGAATTCTATGAAAGTACATCAAATTCAAGTCGGAAACATGCAAAATTTTGCCTATGTTGTTGAAGATGAAGAAACTAGCGAAGCAATTGTAATTGATCCCTCTTGGGATCTTATTGAATTGGAAATGGTAATCAAACGAAATGATCTAAAAATAAAATATATTGTAAATACGCATCATCATTTTGATCACACTTTGGGAAATGAGGCAATGACCGAATCCACCAAAGCTCCAATTATTCAACATGAATCTTCTGAACTAAAACACGACATTACAGTAAGGAATGGAGATTTCATTGAATTTGGAAAATCAAAATTAAAGGTTCTTCATACTCCTGGTCATTCTAAGGACAGTATTTGTTTAGTTGGAGATGGTAAAATTTTTTCAGGTGATACATTATTTGTTGGAAATTGTGGAAGAATTGATTTGCCAGGTGGAAGCGCAAAAGAACTCTATCATAGCCTTTTTGATATTTTGCATTCTCTTGATGATAATTTGGTAATGTATTCTGGTCATAATTATGGTCATTCTGAAACATCGACTATCGGACAAGAAAAGAAAACCAATATGGTCATGCAAAAATGTACCGAACAACAATTTCTTGAAATGATGGGTCAGTGATTTTTTGGAAAATTTTGAACTATTTGGCAATGTGGATAGATCTCAAAATTTTCTTGATTCGATAAAAACTGGAAGATTTCTTTTCTCCTTTGTAATTTCATACACTGAAACATGTGAAATTCCAGGAATCACATTTGCAGGTGCTGACAAGAACTCAATCCAATTCACTCCTCCAGCTGACGCTGAATATCTTCATTATGGTTATTGTAAAACCATAGATCAAATCCCTATGACTCCTGATGGGAAACCTACCCCTGGTATTCTAACTAAAACTGCTTTAGAGTCTGCAAGTATTCCTCATTTGACTATTAACGCTGGTAGCAAAATTTCGCCTCAGTTGCCGTTTATTGAAAGCGGATTATCTTTCGGAAAAAACATCTCAACTCAAGATGCTATGACTGATTCTGAGGTAACTCGTGCTGTTGATTATGGGAGAATTGTTGGTAGAAGTTTGGCGTCTCTTACTGATTGTCTGATTATTGGTGAGAGTATTCCTGGAGGAACTACTACTGCATTGGCTGTATTAAGAGCATTAGAACATGATGCTAAAGTGAGTTCTAGTATTCCAAACAATCCTGTAGAATTAAAAAATAAAATTGCAGAATCTGCTCTTGAAAGAATTGATTCTAATCATCCTTACAGCATTATTGCAAAAGTTGGAGACCCAATGATTCCTTTTGTTGCCGGTATGTTGAGTTCAGCTACTGATGTTTCTAAGGTAATGTTGGCAGGTGGAACTCAGATGACTGCAGTTTTGGCGTTTGCATCTGAAATTGGATTCAATGAAGAAAACACCGCCATTGGAACAACTTCCTATATTACAAATGATAAAAGCGCTAATTTCAAAAATCTAGTAAAAGATATTGCAGATATTCCCACCATATCTGTAAATCCTAATTTAGGAAATTCTAGATATTCTGGTCTAAAAGCATTTTCTGAAGGATTTGCTAAAGAAGGTGTTGGTGCTGGTGGAAGTATTATCTCATCTATGCTAAAAACTGGAAATGATTCTTCACAATTTTTAGAACTGGTGGAAAAAGAATATCACCGATTATTTACTTCACTGTGACGGATTTAGCTAAATTTCTAGGATAGTCAGGATCTGTATCTTTTTCAAGTGCTGCATAATATGATAGTAATTGTATGGGGATAATTTCTGAAATTGGATATGATAGATCGTCTACTTTTGGAATTTCTATCCAATAATCATAAACATCACTTTCAATATCTGATATCCCGATAATTTTTGCTCCACGAGCTTTAATTTCTCTTGCACTGGTTAGAGTGTCCGAATATGTGGAATCATTTGGATTGATAATTAATACAAAAACACTGGAATCCATTAGTGCAAGTGGTCCATGTTTTAACTCTCCTCCTGGAATCCCCTCAGCATGAATGTATGTTAGTTCTTTTAATTTTAAAGCAGCCTCTATTGCAATTGGATAATGTATTCCTCTTCCTAGAACATAGATATCTGAAATATCTTTCAAATCCTTTGCTACTATCTGAATTCTGATTGGTTTGTCTAATGTTTTTGAAACTGATTCTGAAATCTTATTGAAATCGATTTGAATTCCTTCAGTACTTAACTTCTCCACAATTTTATAGAGTATGACTAGCTGTGATGTGAAACTTTTTGTTGCAGCAACACCAATCTCTGGTCCACAATTCATTCCAATGACTATATCTGCTTCACGAGCAAGTGACGATGTTAGTAGATTTACTATGGAAATAATTTTACAATTTGCCTTTTTTGCAATTTTTACTGCATCGAGTACATCTGCACTTTCACCACTTTGAGATATTGCTATTAGAATAGAATTTTCTTCAATACTATCTGGTGAGAATTGTAGTTCGCTTGACATAATTGGTTCTGTTTTTATTTTTGCATATTTTGATAACATCTGTTTTGCAATCAATGCTGAATTGTAACTCGTTCCACTTCCTGTAATGTAGATATTTTTTGCATGTCTGATATAATCTGCCGTTTTTTCAACAGCATCAAGTGTTTTTTCTCCAGCCTTGAGAATTGTTTCATGCTGTTCGTAAATTTCTTTTAATGTAAAATGAGCATAATCTCCCTTGTATGCATCCCCAAATTCTTTTGAAACTTTTGTTATTCCATATTTTGCATGATTTCCTTCAAAATCTAAAATTTGAAATCTATCTTTTTCCAAAATTACAAAATTTCCATTTTCTATGTAAATCGCATCATCTGTGTATTCAATGAATCCCAAAACATCACTGGACAAAAAGAAATCATCTTTTCCAACTCCAATTATTAACGGTTCATGATATCTTGCAGCAGCAAGTTGTCCATTTTCAAACATTGCAACAAATGCATAATGTCCTTTAATTTCTGAAACTGTTTTTAGTATTGTTTCTTTGACATCATTAGTTTGTTCATAATTTTTTTGCAATAAATTTGCAATTATTTCACTGTCTGTTTCACTTTTGAAATCAAATCCATCATTTTTTAATTGTTGTTTTAATTCTTCAAAATTTTCTATGATTCCATTATGTACAATTGCAATTTTTCCAGAATTACTTGGGTGTGGGTGTGCATTTGCATCTGTAACTCTTCCATGAGTTGCCCATCTTGTATGCCCAATTCCGATTTTTCCAGGCAATGTATCTAACTGAATTTTAGAATTTACCTCGTTTACTTTTCCAGTTCCTTTCTTTAATTCAATCTTATTCTCTGATTCAGTTGCTACGCCAACACTGTCGTATCCACGATATTCCATTCTTTTTAATCCCTTTACAAGAATTGGCGCTGCAACTTCTTTTCCATAATAGCCGATTATTGAGCACATGTTTATTCTATCAAATAATTGAGGTTATTTACTGATAAGCCTATTTTTTTGATTTATCTGTTGAAGAACTTTCATCCTTAGTTGCTTCTTCAGCAGGCACTTCTTCTTCAGCAGGTGTTTCTGATGGTTTATCTGATTCTGTTTTTTCTAACATTTCTGGAATTTTTGATTCTGGTGTAAAGTGAATATTGTCTTCTTCTTCAACTGTCACTGTGTATGATGGAATGTCTACCTTTCTTTCCCCAATCATAATGTGTCCATGAATTACTGCTTGTCTTGCTTGATATGGTGTTTTGAATCCAAATTTTTTTGTAACAATGGTTTGTAATCTACGTGAAAGTAAATCATTTGGATTTAAATTGAGCACATCATCTAATGTTGCATCGTTACTTACTAAACCAATTCTTGCAAGTGATTTCATTAGAATTGGTTCTTTCTCTGCTCTGACTTCTTGTCTTAGTGCAAGCAATGATCTTGCTTGATGTCTAACACGTGATAATTCTGTATGTGCTTTCCATAATTCTCTCTTAGTTCTTAATCCAAATGTGCCTAAAGTTTTCAACTCTTCCATTTTTAGTTCATAGTTTAGAGGCCTCTTTGGCTTCCTCCAAACTCTACGTGGATATTTTGGGTCGCCCATTCAAAACACCTATTCTTTTTTCTCCGCTGGTGCTGCATCGGCTGCTGGTGCTGCATCGGCTGCTGGTGCTGCATCGGCTGCTGGTGCTGCAGGAGCTCCTGCACCACCTTTCTTGACTGGTGCTGCCAATCCACCTTTTGCAACTCCTACTGCTCCGCCTTTTCTACCTGAAGTTCTAGTTCTCTGTCCTCTTACTTTGAGACCACTAAGATGACGATAACCTCTCCAGCTTGCAGTAATTCTTTCTCTTTCAATATCATTTCTTAATGTAAATGGAATGTCTGATGTGAGTAAGTGTAAATCAGATCCGGTTTCAATATCTTTTCTTCTGTTAAGAAACCATGGTGGAAAATTTCCACCAATTGGATCTGTAATTAATTTTTCAATTGCCTGTACATTAGCATCTGTTAGATGGCCAATATTTGAATTGGAATTAATTTTAAGGGTATCAAGAATTGCTGTGGCAAAATTATATCCCACACCTTTGATCTGGGTTAATCCTACCAGCATTTTTCTCTCTCCTGGGATATCATTTCCCACAATCCTAACAATGTGTCTATATTCTTGAGTGCTCAAGTATTCCAAAATTCAAGAAAACCCCGATAAAAACCATGCTAGGCATCAAATTGATTGATTTTTCAGTAGATTTTTTCCTCACACTTAATTCCTATGCCTATGAGGATAATTTTTACTAAATTATCTAAAGTCCTCATCCTCAGTCCAGTCATTTCCTTGCACATTCCATTGATTGCATCTACAACATTTTTTGACTCCACTTTGAGCATCAATATCTATACAAAAACAATGCTCTCCTTTTCCAGAGGGATCTAGACTACAGAGCTTTTGCATAAATTAATGATAACTCTTTTCCTAATTATCTTATTGGCAAATCTATTCAAAAAGTTAATACTTTACAATTTTTTATTTTATTGAAATGAGTGATTTTTTTGAACATGAAAAAGTTGTTGATTGCATGTTTGATCCGGTAACTTCATCAATTTTGGCAGAACTTGAAGATGGTGAAAAAGAGTGTTCATTTTTAGCCCAACAAACCTCTATTTCCGAATCTGAGGTTCTTGATAGACTTTCGTATCTGATTGAACACGAATTTATTTCTAAAAAAACTGATAATGGAAATAATATACTTACAGCTAATCTTGAGAAATTAAACAGTATTGTTGAAAACAATGATAACTTTGATACAACTATTAGTGGACTTGAAAAAATGGACAGTTATCTAAATTAGTTTTTTCTATTTTTTATTTGTAGTATTCCAATACCAAACAATCCTGCCATTCCAATAATTATTACAATTATTGAGATAAACCCAAATGCTTTCTTTCCTGCGTCAGGAAGTGGCCCGATAGCTCCAAAAACATGTGATTCTTCATTATTCAAGCTCTGAATAACTAATTTGTAGGAACCACTTTCAAAAATTTCAAATTGGTTCTCCACACTTTCATCGTTAATCTCTTGAGACATTATCTCAATATCTGAAGGATCAAACACTTTTGCAGAAAATCCACCTTCTTTGAATTCCATAATTTGAACTGCATAAACACCTGTTGATGTCTTTTGGACATCAAAATCAGTAGAAATTTCAAGTGAATGCTCAAAATTCACTTTTCCATTTCCTTGACTCACCCCCTCTAAAATTATTTGATTTCCTATTATGGATAAAACTAATCCAATTGCAATCAGGGCTCCTGATGCAACTAAAAGGATTTTTGATTTCTGCACAAATTTCTCCTATTTTTCTTTAGTTTAAACCTAATTTTCAATTATTCTAACAATTCTCTTGTATGAGAAAGTTAGATTGGACTAAAAAAGTTAGCTTAGGTTAAATTTAAATAAAGAATTTAACACATTGGGCATATTGAAATTAACTCGTTCAATTGTGATGCTTCTATCTGTTGTAATTATGGTTAGTATTTCCATTCTTATCTTCTTTCCAGCCATCTCTGAAGCTCAGTCTGAGCAGAAAACATTTGTTACTCATTCTGGTTCTGTGATTCAAACAACTGGTGAAGTATTAGATCCTGTCTACACAGTTTCAGAAGTCGAGTTTGATCCTGAAAAATACCTTAGAGAATTCAATTATGGGCGCATTTCTCAACTTGATGATGGCAGAACCCTAAGAGAATTTACAATAATTGCTGAAGATGACAAAGTTCAAGAGATTTCCCCAGGTGTTTTTTATAATGTATGGACGTTTAATGGAACTGTTCCTGGGCCAACAATTAGAGCCACAGAAGGTGATGTAGTACGAATCAATTTCATCAATAATGGTAGTAAAGAACACACCATGCACTTTCATGGAATACATCCAGCTGGAATGGATGGCGTTTTTGAACCTGTAGGTGGAAATGGGGGGCAATTTGTTTATGAATTCGAAGCAGGACCTGTAGGTGTTCATCCGTATCATTGTCATGTGATGCCTCTTGAGGAACATATTGCACACGGACTATACGGTGTTTTCATTGTAGATCCTAAAGAGGAACGACCACCAGCTGATGAAATGGTAATGGTTCTAAATGGATTTGATACTGACTTTGATACTGAGAATAACTTCTACGCTGCAAATTCCATTCCATTTTATTATCAACATCATCCAATTCAAATTAGCACCAATGAATTGATACGAGTTTATGTTGTCAACATGGTTGAATTTGACCCTATAAACAATCTCCATTTGCATGGAAACTTGTTCAAATACTATCCAACCGGAACTGATTTGGTTCCTTCCTTTTACACCGACATGATAACTATGTCTCAAACCGAACGTGGAATCATGGAATTTGAATATCAATTTCCTGGAAAATATCTTTTCCATGCCCATAAAGTAGAATTTTCAGAAAAAGGATGGGTTGGAATATTTCTAGTGAAGGATAATGTTGTTACAGAGGAAACAGAATATGGCAATTAGTAGTATTTCCTCTAAAGGCAAAACCATTGCAAGTGGGATAATTCCGTTTATTTTTATAATTATTATGATGGCCTATATTTTTGGACCAGGGTCAGATTTGTTGGACTTTGGTATTTCATTACCTGAAATAACTATTGAAAAAGTTGAATTTGTTGATTCTGAAATCCAGGCAACTGTAAGAAACACAGGTCAGATATCTGTTGAAGTTGTAATGGCTGATGTAAATGATAGAATTCAACCTGCTGCAGTAGAGCCAGATGGATTCTTAGAACGCTACGAAACAACTCTAGTGAGAATTCCATTTGAATGGAATGAAGCGGAACCTTACACTATTGGAATCACTGTTGATGATGGAACAAGATTTGAAAAAGAAATCAAAGCTGCTGCACCTGCTCTAGAGCCTACTTTAGATCTTGCAATCTTCTTTGCAATAATAGGAACCTATGTTGGAATCATTCCTGTGATGATTGGATTGCTTTGGCTTCCTTTTATCAAAAAAATTAGTAAACAAAAATATAATTTCTTCCTTGCCCTAACTGCTGGATTATTACTTTTCCTAGCCTTTGATTCTATTGAAGAGGCAATTGATGTATCTGACGAAAGCTTGGCTGGAAGTTTTAACGGTTCTTTATTGGTTGCAACAGTTGTCGTGTTATCTTTTCTTGGCTTGTATTATTCTGGAGAAAAATTAATCAAAAAAGCTGATTCTGCAAAACTTGCAAAGCCTATTGCCATTGCTTTGATGATTTCTATTGGAATTGGGTTACATAATTTTGGAGAAGGGTTGGCAATTGGCGCTGCCGTTGGATTGGGTTCAATTGCTTTTAGCACATTTCTGATTGTTGGGTTTGCACTTCATAATACTACTGAAGGAATTGCTATTGCAGCTCCAATGTCTAGAGGGAAATTGATGATTGGAAAATTGGTTGCTATGGGAATGATTGCAGGAGCTCCTGCTATTTTTGGAGCATGGTTAGGAGGATTTGGCTACTCTCCATTTTCTTCTGTAGTTTTTCTTGCAGTTGGTGCTGGAGCAATTTTTCAAGTAATAATCATTTTGATAAAATGGCTTCGAGATGAGGGTGACAAAAATCTCTCAAGTGCACCTGTTGCATCTGGGTTTGCAGTAGGGATGCTGGTGATGTATCTTACAAGCATCCTGGTTTAATCAGGTTCTGGATGAATTGTAATTACTGCATTTTCGATCTCTGCCCTTATGATGTGTTCAATTTCCGATGTTAAATCATGAACTTTTTCA
The DNA here is from genome assembly GCA_046754445.1 of Candidatus Nitrosopumilus sp. Classification (GTDB taxonomy): domain Archaea; phylum Thermoproteota; class Nitrososphaeria; order Nitrososphaerales; family Nitrosopumilaceae; genus Nitrosopumilus. The sequence continues at coordinate 23,768 of JBHHVV010000003.1, read as the reverse complement.
ATTGATAAATTCCCATCAAAAGAACAATCAATGTCTATTTTGAGAATGTTCTCAAAATTCAATGAAACAATTCTTCCAATTTTCTTAATTTCTGAATATTTTTCCAGAATTTTCTTAATTTTTTCTTTAGTAATTCTATCTTCTAAATTGATATTTTCTGGAACTGTGATAAATGGCTCTAAATGAATTGTAACATGCTCTATTTCAGGAATGCTTTCATAAATTCTCTTTTCAATAATCTCTGAAATTTTATGTGCTGATAATAAATCAACATCTCTATCTACCATTACATGCAAATTAGAAAATATTTTCCCTTTAGTTTTATGTGTACTTACATTATGGACACCTTTCACTCCTTCTATACTCTTTGCAATGTCTAGAATTTTTGCATCTAGTGGGACATCTTCCCAATTCGGTTCAAAATGAATTGTAATTGAAGCATTTGAAATTTCATTTTTTATATTTTTTTCAACATCGCTGCTAATCTCATGTGCTTTATCAAAACTAGTATCACCTCTTAATGAAATTGTTACATCTGCAAAAATTGTATCTCCTGATCTTCTCATAAGAATTTGATTTGTATTAATCACTCCTTCTGTTGATGTTACGATTTCTCTTACATTTTTTACAAGTTCAGGTGAGATGATATCTGTTAAATCAAGAGCAGTTTTGTATACTAATTTTACACTCAGAATAGCTAATAATATTCCTAAAATTAATGCTGCAATAAAATCTCCAAAATACCAACCATATGCTGCTAAAGCTATACCGATAATTGCAACTAAAGTTGAACCAAGATCCATGAATGCATGATAAAAATCTGCTTTGAGTGTAGCACCACCAATTTTTTTAATTGATCTTCTTAGTAAAGCTAATCTGAAAATATCTACCCCAATTGTGTAAATTCCTGCAATCATTGCAAATAATCCTGGTAGGATACTTGGTGGAGGACTTTGTAATCGATTTAGTGATTCATAAATAAAAAAACAGGCAATCAAAAAAATGGCTATTCCACCAATCAATCCTCCTAATGATTCAATTTTTCCATGTCCATAGGTGTGTTCTGCATCTGCTGGTTTCATTGCCATTCTTGCTGCCAAAAGTAGGACAACAGTAACCACACTGTCCAATAAAGCATGAATGCTGTCTGTGATTAGGGCAAGACTATTTGCTATTAAACCAAAAATTAATTCTACCAAAAATGCCGAAAAAATGGCTAGAAGTGAAATCTGTAATACTTTGGTTCTCTGCACAAACATTCCTTCTTTTTCATAAATTCACTCCCGTATTACAATTTTCTGAGAAGAAATGCTACGACAATGTTATTTGTGATTAGATGATTTTTTGAAATGTTGGGCATGAGATTCTTGTATGTCGTATCAATTATTCTGCTAATGTCTCTAATCCCCGTAATTGATGCTGAGGCTGCAAGTAATCCTAATCTATTTGTGTCAGCAGAAAATTCCCAATTTTCTAATCATTTTTCAGGTTCTATGGTAATTGAGGTAGTAGTAAACGATCCTAATATCCATGATACTGATCAGGGAAAAGGAGAGCCAGATGTTACAATCAATGGAAAATCGCTTAGAATGATACAAGCGACTGATGGAAATTGGTATGCTTATTTTGCTAATGTTGCAAAGGCAAAGATAGCAGACTCTACAGTTGGTTTGGCCGGAGAAGGTTTGGACTTTGGAGTTTTTTGTAGTAGGGATACGGACACTTCCGTATTCGGAATATCTCTTTCTGAAACTGATGGGTTTGCAGTGCCACACTCAAGTGGTTTGACTGGCTCTACTGATGGAACTTCTTCATTTAATTCATGTACTGGAGCTCCAATCAGTTCTACAAATTTGAATAATGTTGTTAGAAAGGCAAAATCAATCAATACCAATTCTAATATTCCTGTAGGTCAGATTGGATTAAATTCTAATGCTTGGCCGTTAATCCAACTGTATTCTTTTGATGACGTAATCATTCAGTATAATCCGGGAGGACCATCACAACAAGTGTCCCTTGAATATGATGAAATGCAAAATATTTCTTTGAATGTTGATAGAGATCTATATCCTAACAATGCAGAAGTTTTTCTTACCTTAAACGATTTTCAATTAAATCAAGATCCTACTGATGAAGACTCTTGGACGTTTGATATTGGTTCTAGCCCATCTACGTTTTACCAAGCATATGATAATTCTGGTTTTAGTTCTGCAAACGGAGGTGCAGGATTAGTTGATTTAGTTCCTCATCTTTCTTCATTAGGATTTGAAGATAATGGTAAACTCTCTGTAACTGTGGGGCGCATACTTGAATTACAATCAAACGATGAACAACCATCAACAAGTGTTTCTGATGGTGGACAAACATTTTCAGAAATTCTTACACTAGTTGAAAATGGTCCTAACTCGGGAATCTTTGATAATTCTGATGAACATGATCAATCTACATTAGGTATTTTGAGTGATGCTCCAAGAGGACAAACTGGTTCCATCCAATATAATGAAAAATCTATTTCAATAATTACTGGTTCTACTACTGCTACTTTTTCTTTTAATCCTTCTTTGACAATAGGTGGCGGCTCAGAATCATTGAAACCTGGAACTAAATATTCTGTAATCCTTGTTGATCCTGATCAAAACATTAACAGTGGTTCAAGAGATGATTTAGATGCATTCAGAGACACTTCTCTTATTCCTACGATGAGAATTGGAAATCCAGTAACTTTGGAAAAATCCCTCGATGTTGAATTTTTCACTTTGTCTGATGACTTGCTAACTACAGGCGATTCTGCAAATTCTTCTGTTCCTGACCAAAATTCAGCACGGTTATTCATTGATACATCTTCTGTCACAAATGGAGGTTTTGAGAAAATTTCTCTAAATCTTGGAATTTCAGCCTCAAAATTACAATCTATTCTTATCGATTCATCCATTCCAAATTCAAATGGAACTAACTGGCTAAATTATGACTTTAGATCTTTTGCAAATGATTTGGACATTTCAGATTTTTCTGATACTGCTGTGGATCTATCCTTTGGAACACTCGGAACATCGTCAGTAACTATAATTGATTCTGGAGATTTATCTTCACCACAAGGTTTCATTCAACTAGATGATTCAGATGTCACATCAATTTCAGGAAAAAGTGGAACTGTATTTGTTGTGATTAACTTTGATTCATCTGATGACAGTACAGGAGTTGGAAGTGTTTCCAGCGAAATCAATTCACAACCTATTCTTTTTGATATTTTTTCATTTGGAATTGTTAATTTAGATGATGTAAATAATTCTATTTATCGTTTCGAATTAGAAGAAACATCTGATGATTCATCTACTTTTGAGGGAACACTAGAATATTCAGTTGCTAATCAACTAAACATTTTAGATCCACAATTCATCCAAACTCTGCAATCTATTGATGATCAAATAAAATTCATATCTGTTGATAGATTAGTTGATGATGAGGGCGTCTCTATTTCATATTCTGATTTAGATCAAATAGGAATCTCTACAACAAGATCTGCAAAAACTAATGTTGAAACAAGTTCTGGAATTATATCGTCTAACTCTCAATCATATCGTTTTGGTCAACCTGTAACTCTTACATTACGTGATCCAGATCTTAATTTGAAAAATGATTTAATTGATATTTATTTTGTAATTAATGATTCAAATTCTGAAAATGTTGATACTGTTGGAAAAGATGGAATTGCTTTACTTGAAGTTTTAATCAAAGATATTCGTTACAAACGTTGTACAATTGATGGTGTTGAACATGGTGGATTGGCTTCTACTGGATTCACTCTAGTTGAAACTGGACCAAGTACAGGAATATTTGAAGGTGTGTTCAAGATGCCTTCACAAATCTGTAATAAATCTGGAACTGCATTGATTTCTTCAGCCGGTGGAAGTCTTGATGTCAAATATTATGATTCAAGAGATAATTATGGAAATCCAAACACCTTTAGTTTATTGAGAAGTCCCAGTTCCTCATCATTTTCTACTTCTCCACAATTAAGTGCATACGAGGTTGTAAAACCCCTTTCCGGAAAAATTGAAGAAATTTTACTTTCTGGAAATCTTGAAAATCATAGGAGAGGAATTCCGCTGGATGTTACAATTATCTCTCCTGATGGAAAATCTCAGAACTTTGGAGCAACTCTCTCAAGTAGTGGGAATTATAGATCAGTGATCTCCATCAATGAAAATTCTTTGTCTGGCGATTATGAAATTCGATTGTCTCATAATAATTCTCATGTTGCTTCAATTACATTTACAGTTCTAAGTCATGAAATTCCTGATTGGATCAAAACCAATGCAAAATGGTGGGCATCTACCACAATTTCAAATTCTGAATTTTTTGAAGGAATAGAATATCTAATTGAGAAAGGTCTTATTTCTATTCCATCTGTTGAAAGAAGCTCAATTCTTGAACAAAACATTCCTGATTGGATCAAAACCAATGCAAAATGGTGGGCAGATGATCAAATATCTGATGATGACTTTGTGAAATCTATTCAATACTTAATCAAAAAAGGTATCATTAGAGTATAATCTGGTCAATTTTTCTTTCATTGAATACATAAATACTCTCAACTCATGAATCAAAATGAAAATGAGACTAACTGCATTCTTTGCTTTTACACTATTATCTGTCTCAATTTTGTCTTATGGTGTTAGTGGATCTGTTTTTGCAGCTACTGATCCTAATCCAGCATTAACAATTTCTTCTGATTTGGATGTTTATTCTAATGGAGCATCTATTGTGGTTTCTGGAACCATTTCAGATTATGATCCTGGTAAAGGACTTACCTTTATTGTAACTTCTCCTGATGGCAATATCGTAACAATTGGACAAATCACTCCAAATTCTGATGGTTCTTTTGAAAAAACTTCGGTAGCTGGTGGTCCTCTATGGAAATTGGCTGGAGATTATAAAATTGAATTTCACTATGGTGCAACTTCATCTGAAATTATGATTAATTATGTTGGTGGAGAACAAGTAATTACAGAACCTGAACCTGAGCCAGCACCAGAACCTGAACCTGAACCTGAACCTGAACCAGAACCTGAGCCAGAACCTGAACCAGAACCTGAGCCAGAACCTGAACCAGAACCTACATGTGGAGCTGGAACTGAATTAGTCAATGGAATTTGTCAGGTAATTAAAGCAGAAGAACCTGAAGCAAAAGGTGGTGGCTGTTTAATTGCAACAGCAGCATTTGGTACTGAACTAGCACCTCAAGTTCAATTCCTAAGAGAAATCAGAGATAACACTGTAATGAGTACTGCATCTGGAGTATCATTTATGACTGGATTTAACCAATTGTACTATTCATTCTCCCCAACAATTGCTGATATGGAAAGAGAAAATCCAATGTTCCAAGAAGCAGTTAGAGCTTTCATCACTCCGATGATTTCTACTTTATCTATTATGACTTTGGCTGATGATGGTTCAGAAATCGAAGTACTTGGATTGGGAATATCTGTAATTGCATTAAACTTAGGAATGTATGTTGCTGCACCGGCACTAATTGGTTTCAAAGTTCACAAACATCTCAAGTCTAAAAAATAGAACTTTATCTAGTAACTTATTATATTGAAACAGATTGTGTATAGTATGCATACAGAGTATGAAGAATTTGATAATGTTGAAGACATTTTCATGTATATGGCATCCGCCGCTCCTCCAATGAAAAATACAATGCCAGTAAATTCTTACAAAGGATATGTAATGTCATTTATTCCACTCAGTCCTGCTACTGGCGAAACATATCTTATGATTTATGCTAAAGGTTCACTTGAACCTGGAATTTATGAATTTGATGTTTCCTCAAAATCTTACAAAAAAGTTGAAAGTATTGAAAGAGCAGATAAAGTTTATTTTGTTTGTTTAACTCCAAAACGAAATACTATTGCAGATACTGCAATTGAAAGTCTATAATTTCTTTGTTTGAATCTTTGGTGCAGATACTGATCTACTTCTTGCATATTTGTCAATAATCTCATCGGGGGTTCTACCGTTGAAAAGATCCTTGCATAATCCTCTGAGATATCTCATTATGGCCCAAGTTCCTGCTTTAAGAATTCCATACATGAATACTTTCATTGGAGGACCATATGTCTTGTTTCTGAGTATGATTGGGATTATGTCATTGATCACTCTAAGGTTATTTTCCCAACATTTCCAAAATAATGTAAATTGTGCTTCATTCAAGTTTCCAAAATGCATTGAGTTCTTTTCACTGAAATCCTGATATAGCAATGGTGCTACTAAACCTCTAAAGTCCATCTCTCTAAAATCACTCATCATATCAATGGTGTATTGAATATCGTCGGGGGTTTCATCCGGCCAGCCAATTATGATTGTAGCAGCTGGGAACCAATGGTTATCATTTAAGATCTTTGCACCTTCTCTGACAACACTGCCCCATTCTTCAGTCGAAAATGGCCTTGTTTTAACACCCAGATGTTTTTTTACCATTGCAGGTGCAACTGTTTCTATTCCTAAATTGGTAGCAAGCCATCTTCCTGTTTTATCTTGTTCATTGACATGTGAAATTTGTTGCATGAGTGTTGGATCTGCCGCAACTGCTGAAAATGTCATATGTGTTGTTCCAATAAAGTTTGCACCTAATCCTTTGAGTCCTTTCCACAAATCTACAATTGCGTCTCTATTTGGAACAAAGTCTCTATTGTCACATCCATAAAGTAACATTTCATCAGAATGTAACCAAATTGAATCAAATCCATAATCTAAGTTAGTTTTTGCTTCATACTGGAGTCTTTCTAAGGGAAGATCTTTCTTTGATCTTTTGTTTACGTCACAAAAATCACATCCTCTTCCACATCCTCTCATTGCTTCAATAAGTGAATTAATTGTAGGCCCTTCAATTAATGGGATGTTTTCAAGATTTCGTACAAAACAATGCATCAGTTCGGGCGCATCTCCAGTCTCTAGATCTTGGAATAAATCCACAGCTAATTCATCAGCTTCTCCTACGACCACCGTATCTATTCCATGTATTTTCATTCTGTCGGATTTTGCTAATTCCCAAGCACCATTTCCTCCAACCACTACTTTGAAATCATATTTCTTTTTTAATTGAATAATACTTGCACACATTTTTTTAAACTTCATTGCTACATAGGATAATTTCTCTGGTGACATTGTTGTAGTAACTGGTGCCATTCCTAACGGATCCATTACGTTAATTCCTACTACTTTAGTATCCGGACCTATGGATTTGTGTAACATTTCTGGGTGTCCTATGAATACGTCTTCTTTTTTATATCCTCCTTGGATTAACGAACTTTCAATTCTTCTTAGCCCTATCTGTGCAACTTTTGCTTCTCCAGTGATAGGATCCGTTTCAACTGAAGGACAAAAAACTTTATCAAAAACCCATTCTGGTAAAACCTCGTATGGCCCACATGCAATAAAACCATAAAGAAAATTTCCTCGATAATTTGTCATTAAGCTGCGATCAGCAGTAAGAACAACACGTTTGCCAGCCAACTACCAAACTTCGATAAAGTATGTTATATATCATTTACGAGAAGTGTCTTATTTATCTACAAGTTCTACTTTTTTCTGATTGCTCTATTTGCAATGTTTGCTGCAATTCCACCAGCAGCAATTCCATTATCGATATTGACTACTGATAATCCTAATGAACAACTTTGTAACATTGATGCCAAAGCAGCAATTCCTTTCTCTCCGTACCCATATCCTATGGATGTTGGAATTCCTATGATTGGAATGTCTACCATTGTTGCAACAAGTGTGGCCAAGGCCCCCTCCATTCCAGCAGCAACTATAATACAATCAACATCTTCTTTAATCATCTTTTTTAACATCGGAAAAACTCTTTGAATCCCTGCAACTCCTACATCATAACTTGTAATGCACCTGCAATTCATCGCTTCACACATCAATCTAGCTTCTTCAGCTACCCCTATGTCTGATGTTCCAGCAGTAAGAATCCCTATTCTTCCTCCATGCTGTTTAATGGGGCTTTTGTAAAGTAATAATGATGATGAATTTTTTCCTGTATTGATATTAATTTTTAATCTCTTTGCAAATGACATGATTTTTGGATAGTCATTTTTTTTGATCCTCGATACCATTACAGAATTTGTTTTTTCTAATGTTTTTTTTACAATTTTTTTAATTTCATCTATTTCTTTTGATTCTGCAAAAATTACTTCTGGAATCCCTCGTCTTTTTCTTCTGTTGATGTCTATTTTTGCAAACCCTTCAACTTCTTCAATTGAGTATAATGAAAGAAGCTTTTTTGCATTAGCAGTTGAGATTTTTCCGTCTTTTAATGATTCTAGAATTTCATTGATTTCCAATAATGAATTTTTAAAGTTTGGATAAAAAAAGGCTTAGATCTCGACACCTGAAATGGCGCCTTTAACACTTTCAACTGCCTTATCAAATACCTGTCTTTCTTCATCATTTAGATCCAATTCGATAATTTTTTCTACTCCTTTCTTTCCGATAATTGCAGGAACTCCAATCGTTACATCTGAATGACCATATTCCCCATCAAGATATGTTGCAACTGGAATGACTTGTTTTCTATCTCTTACAACTGATTCAACAATTGCTGAAATTGCATTTCCTGGGGCATGCACTGTGGCACCTTTCAATTCAATAACTTTTGCTGCAACTTGTTTTGTATTTAGAATCAATTCATCTAATTTTTCTTTTGGAAGAAATGATGATAATGGAATTCCTGATACTGAAGAGAATCTTGGAAGTGGTAACATGTTTTCTCCATGTTCGCCAATTACTAATGCTCTGATTGAATCACGGGAATGTCCTGTCGCCTCATGAATAAACTGTCTAAATCTTGATAAATCAAGCATTCCTCCCATTCCGAATACTCTACTTTTATCAAATCCTGAAACTTTGTAAGTGATGTATGCCATTGGATCTAATGGATTTGTTACTGGAATTATCATAGAGTTATCTGCATATTTTTTAATATTCTCAACAACGCTCTTTACAATTGAAGCATTAATCTTTAACAAATCCATTCTTGTCATTCCTGGCTTTCTTCCAGAACCTGCAACAACTACCACAACGTTTGAGCCCTTCATATCTGCAAAATCATTGGAACCTTTTACTTCAACATCAATCCCTTGTTCTGAAAGCATGTGGTTGATATCCATTGCTTCGCCTTGTGGTAATCCTTTTGCCACATCTAGTAGCAAAATTTGATCATCTAATTTCTTTAGTGCAGAGAACAATGCCGCATCTCCGCCTACTTTTCCAGAACCAATTATTGTAATCATAAAAATCGTCGTTAATTTTGAATAATTAAATCTAATGAAACTCGTTTATTATTAGACGAATTTATAAGCATTTTTGATATTTTTTAATCATGGTTGTTGTTATTGATCCACAGATAGCGGGTATTTCTGGGGATATGCTTCTATCCTCATTGATAGATCTTGGTGCTGATCAAAATAAAGTAATAGATGGAATCAAAAAATCTGAAAAATTTTTCTTAAATTCATCTATCAAGAAAATTGATTTTCAAAAAATACAAAAACATGGAATTCAAGCTCTTCAACTGGTTTTGGAAATTGATGAGGATACACACGAAAGAAATGGCGCTGAAATCAAAAAAGCAATAATTGATTCTACTAATTTTCTTAAACTCTCTGATAAATCAAAAAAGTTTGCTGAGTTGTGTATTGATACACTGATTGCTTCAGAATCAAAAATCCATGGAATTCCTGAAGATTCTGTTCATTTTCATGAGGCCTCAAGCATTGATACTCTCATAGATATTGTTGGAATAACAATTGCATTAGATGACTTGGGACTATTTGAGGAGAAAATTGTTTGTTTGCCTGTATCTGTAGGTGGGGGCTCTGTAACTTTTTCACATGGTACTATGTCTAATCCTGCAAGTGCAATACTTGAGATTTTTAAAAATTCAAATTTAACAATTATGGGAAATAGTGCAAATGATGAACTTACTACTCCTACTGGAGCATGTATTTTAGTTAATTTGACTGATTCATCTGTGGATTATTATCCTTCAATGAAAATTGATTCTATTGGTTATGGTGCAGGACAAAAAAATTTTAAAACATTTTCAAATTCTTTAAAAATTATTAGAGGAACTGAAAATAATTTTGAGATTGATTCTGTGAAAATTCTTGAGACCAATGTAGATGATGTATCTGGTGAAATTCTTGGAAATCTAATTGAAAAAGTCATGAGTAAAAGAGCAAGGGATGTCTCAATTTATCATGGAATTACAAAGAAAGGACGACCCACAAATCTTGTATCTGTAATTTGTGACGATGAAAATGTTGATGAAATTGTTGATACTTTAGTTCTAGAAACTGGAACTCTTGGAATAAGAATTTCTGATTCTAATAGATTTACAGTTCCTAGAACTGCTCATTGTACATCAATTACTTTGAATGACTCTACTTTTAATGTAAATTATAAGAAATCTTCATTCAAAGGAAAAATTGATTTTAAAATAGAATTTGATGACTTGAAGAAAATATCATTTACCATTGACAAATCAATTAAAGAAACAGAATCTTTACTTCGAAAAGAAATTGAAAAACTGGAGAATTTAACATGATTGGACTTGATAATCTTGTAAGTTGGTTTGATGATAAAAACAAGGTAATGATTGCGCTTTCTGGTGGTGTAGATAGTGCACTTGTAGCCTATGCTGCATTTCAAAAATTAGGAAATTCGGCAATTGCTGTAACTGCTGATTACAAGACTTTGTCTCACGAAGAACTACAAACAGCTAAACACGTTTGTTCTGAGATTGGAATTCAACAACTTCTTTTAGATTATGATGAACTTGAGAATGAAGAATTTGTCAAAAATGATTCTAAACGTTGTTTTCATTGTAGGGCAGAATTAGGTGATCATCTAATTGCATTGGCCAAAGAACATGATATAGATTTGATTGTTGATGGTACCAACATTGATGATTTGGGTGATTACCGACCTGGAATTGAGGCATTAAAACAATGTGGTATTAGAAGTCCTCTGGTTGAGATGGGTTTCTCAAAATCCAAAATTCGAGATACTGCAAAATCTATTGGATTATCAATATATGATAAACCATCCAATTCATGCTTGGCATCGCGTATTCCTTGGGGCCAAAGAGTCACTGCTGAAAAATTGACTAGAATAGAGGTAGGGGAAAAAATTGTCAAACAACTTACAAAACTAAAACAAGTTAGAGTTCGTGATTTTGAGGGTTTAGCTAAAATTGAAGTTGATAAAGAAATGATTTCTATATTTGATAAAAAAATTTTGAAACAAATTACTGAAAAATTAACCATGATTGGATTCACTACAGTTGAAATTGATCAGGAAGGGTATAAACCAGGAAAAATTAACGTGATTGCAGATTGATTTATCTTGATAACGCCGCATCTACGAAAATCCATGAAGACGTCTTAAAATCAATGCTCCCTTATCTTCAGGAACAATATGGAAATCCATCCTCTATTCATCGATATGGTAGATTATCTCATAAGGCAATTGAAAAGGCTAGAAAACAAATTGCATCTTTAATCAATGCCGATCCTTCTGAAATTTTATTTACTTCTGGAGGTACAGAATCCAATAATACTGCATTAAGAGGAATTGCCATGAAAAATCCCTCCGGACACATCATTACATCTTTAATCGAACATGATGCTATTTTAGAGCCATGCAAACAATTGGCTAAAAATGGATTTAATATCGAATATCTTCCAGTTAATTCATTTGGAATGGTAAATTCCTTGGAATTAAAAAATAAAATTCCTGAGAATACATGCCTTGTTTCAATTATGTTTGCAAATAATGAGGTTGGTACTATTCAACCAATCTATGAAATTGCAAAAATCTGCAATGAAAGAAATATTCTATTTCATACCGATGCCATACAAGCTGTTGGTAAGATTCCTATTGATGTTAAAGAATTAGGCGTTGATTTATTGTCTATTTCATCTCATAAACTCTATGGCCCAAAAGGAATTGGAGCACTATATGTCAAAAAAGACATTTCAATTGATCCTGTGATTTTGGGTGGCGGTCAAGAAAATGGTATGCGCTCTGGCACTGAAAATGTTGCAAATATTGTAGGATTTGGAAAAGCATGTGAACTTGCAAAAAATAATTTGGATGCAAATATGACTCATGTAAAATATCTTCGAGATTATATGGTAGAAAAAGTGTTACATGAAATTTCTGAAGTGACTTTTAACGGTGATGTTGAATCTCGACTTCCTAATAATGCTCATTTTACTTTTCTTGGTGTTAATGGAGAAGATCTAATAATCAAACTTGATGAACATGGAATTGCTGCATCCACCGGCTCTGCTTGTTCTGTAAATACCCAAAAAGCTTCTCATGTTTTAGAAGCAATGGGTTTTTCATTGGAGCAGATTACGGGTTCTTTGCGTCTTACCATGGGAATTTTTAACACCAAAAAAGAAATTGACCAAACCATTAATATTCTAAAAAAAGTAATTGAAGAACTTCGATTAGTTTCACCCTTCAAAGAAAAATATTCTTTTAATTTGAAACATTAGAATTTGATTTGAAATTTGCTTCGTGTCATTACAATTATTGCCATGACACTCACAATGAGAATCATAACTGCAATTGTACCAAATTCTGGAACCACATATGTTCCAATTATTTCTATGTCTGAATCTTCCTGTTCAAAATTAATTGTAATTACTCTAGATTCTGAATGGACCACTGATTCTTGATATGCAACTTCAATCCCGTCTATTAAAATGATGAATGTATCGTCTTTACCATCTTGTTTTTCTGCACCTATGAATTCTCTTGGCAGATCTAGTGTAATTGCCCCTTCATCTGTCGCATCAAGTTGAACTATTAACGCAAAAGTTTCTGAATCTACAATCATGTCTTTAACCGTGCCACCTTTGATGGTATATTCAACATCAAATGTACCGTGATTTCCAGCATCTACTTCAAAATTAGTTGTAGTTTCTACTGCTTCTGATTTTGGGGTGTATGAAAATTCAGTTTCAGAAATGTATTCTTGATAGAATGCTCTTATAATGTATTCTCCACTATCACTCCATACTCCTCCTTCTGCAAGTATTGTTTTTGTGAAACTTCCGTCTTGTGCTATTGTGATTTGTGCTATTTCAATAATTGCCCCTTCATGAATAATTTGTATTAAGACGGGGGTTTCACCAATCACGGTACTTACATTTCCTGAAATAACAATTGTATCTCCTTCATCATAGTTGTTGTCATCTGTTTGAACCGAAACGATTGGGTCTTGTGCAAAAACAGTTCCAGTACTAATTGCTAATAACATAATTAAACTAAAAAATATTCTAGTATCCACAAAGTTCCAAAAGCTCATTTGTATATTTCCTTTACTATCAAAAAATGAAAAAATGAAAAAGTTGTGTGATTTTAGTATCTTGGTATAATGCTAAGTCTTGACTTTGCAGATACTGCAATTATTGAGATAATTGCTACTGCTAGAATCATGGCTGCAATTGTACCAAATTCTGGAATCACGTGGGTACCGATTATTTCAATTTGTTCAGTGCCTGCTGGGAACATTGCTGTCACTTTGTTTCCAACAATTTCACATTCTGATTCATTACATTCTTCTCCATCAACTAGTACCATGAAGATATCTTTTGCTGTTGTCATTGATGGGGTTACTGTTAATGTTCCATCATCTTCAGCATTTATGTTGATGATAATTGAACCATTATCGCCTGAATTGATAGTTGCACTTGTTACTGAACCACCTGAAATACTGAATGGTATGCATTGACCACTTGCAGATATTTCATTAGCACCACATTGTTTATCTGATGTTGGTGTTTTGTATGTTGGTGTATGTGCAACTCCACCACTTAGCTCTATTTTTGCACTGTTACTTTTTTCAGCACTGCCATAGTTTGCTTTGATGGTGTAGGTACCGTCGTATTTCCACATTGCACCTGCTGTGTTTAGTGTAGTCTCAAAAGTTCCGTCTTCTGATACAGTTAATTGGTCAACTGTAACGATGGAGTTAAGAGGACTCACAACAGTAATTGTAACTGGAAATCCCGAAGCTATATTTGCTACTTGGCCTGTTACCATAATCATGTCATTATGACCATAATCTGTTTTATCTGTCCAAACAGATACTGGAATATCCATTCGCAACATCTCTTCTGCTGTTGCTCTGGCATCTTCCATTGAACATCCTACACATGCTTTAGGAAGTTCTTCAGCATATGCTGATGACATGGTTAAAGTACCGACTGCAGTCAAAACGGCTAGTAGCGCGAACGACGTACGGTTGTTCATCTTATTGCGATTTCCATACGTCTCTATTTATGTATGTTTAAAAAGAGAAAAAAGTTGTGAACTTAGTATCTTGGAATAATGCTAAGTCTTGACTTTGCAGATACTGCAATTATTGAGATAATTGCTACTGCTAGAATCATGGCTGCAATTGTACCAAATTCTGGAACTACAACTCCATCTAGTATATCTACTTCTGTGGAGGCTGTATATTTTGGATCGTCAAATTGTTGTACAGTTACAGTGTAAAAACCATCTTGTTTCCATAATGATCCGCCAACTGTAATCTCAGCAGAGAATCCGCCATCTAGCATTGGTGATATCTGATCAATTGTTATCACATTACCATTTGGTGCAGTTACGGTCAATGTTATATCTTGACTTACTCTGTCTGTTGTTCCAGTTACTTCAAACATTGTAGAACCATTCTCGACAACTATTGAGTCAAGCATAATTCCTGCATCTTTTGCAACATTTGGCTCATTTGGTACAAAGATTCCTGTCTCTAAATTAGATTCAGATGTTTCTGTTCTTTGGGCCATGCCATTTGTTACTTCAACAAGCACTTTCAAAGTATACAATGAATTTGATCCTATGCCTTGCATTGCTTTAATTTCATAAAATCCATTCTCAGTCCAAGTTGGTCCTATTTTGAATTCTTTCGCAAAGTTCCCTTCACCGTCTGGTGTTAATTGATCAATTGTAACAACGTTATTTCCACTTGGAGATGTTACTGTGAATGTTACATCACCAATGTCTGATATCGTTTGGCCTGTTACAGTAATGATCTTTGAACCTTTATCTGCTGTAGCAGTTATTGACATACCTTGGGTTTGTGCAAAAGCATCTTGCTGAATAGAGGTCATTGAAACTAATGACAGGGCCATGAGGGCTATTGCCATTGATGTTGTAGAACGTTTAAAATTCATCCTAATTTCACCCAACATTATTGCTATTTATGTATATTTAAAAATCAAATCTTGTGATCTAACTTGTATGGATTACTTATTTCTATAAAAAGAGAAAAAAGATGAAATTTAGTATCTTGGTATAATGCTAAGTCTTGACTTTGCAGATACTGCAATTATTGAGATAATTGCTACTGCTAGAATCATGGCTGCAATTGTACCAAATTCTGGAACTACAAATGTGCCGATTATTTCAATCTCTTCAGCACCTGCTGGGAATGCTATGGTGAGTGTTCTATCTGTTGTTGATGTTGTTTCATCAAAGTCTACTTCTTCACCATCAACTAATACAAAGAAATCATCGTCTTCACCATTAATTGTTGCATCTAATACAGATCTAGGGATTGTGAGGGTGAGTGAACCATCACTAGTAGCATCAATAGATACAATCAGTGAATTTGCATCCACATCAGGCATGATACTTAGTAGTTTTCCACCTGTAATTTCATATCCTATTAAATCACTAGCACCCTTAACTGAAACTGTTGTATCAGTTACTGCAGAAACATCTTCATTAGTTGGGGGTGTAATAGTAGAACCTCCAAACTCAAAAGATGTTGTTGCTGAACGATTTTCGGTTCCGTATTGAACTGTTATTGTATAAGCACCTTCTGTTTTCATCAATGATCCACCAGCTGTAATTTCAGTACTGAATTTTTTGTCAACACCAACTGTTACTTGTGCAATTGATACCAAATTTCCGTTTGGCGCTTTAACTATTACACTTACTGGAGTGCCAGAATACAGATCTCTTACTTCACCTGTTACTAGAATTACTTCACCTTCTGAATATGATGATTTGTCCGTAGTAACAATAATCGAGTTTTGTATTTGTCCAAATACTGGTGCCATACCAATACTTACAATTAAAATTGCAGATAAGGCAAACACCGTAAGATGAGTTTTCATCATTTTTACGCCTGAAAATATACTATTTAAGGTTGTGAAAAAATTTGTTGACAAAAAAGAAAAAACACTCCTTTCTGACGAATTTCAGATTAGATATATATTAACCCGAGCGTGAGATTTTGACAGTTTGTGTGTATTATTTACTGTTACATTTAATGTTCTAACTGGAGGTTTTGCAAATGGCAACTAAAAAAAATCAAGTTTTAGTTCCAGATCATGTTTATGTTCCAAAACATGAAATCATTTCCAAACAAGAAGCTGAAGAAGTTTTAAAAAAATACAATTGTAAACCAACTGAATTACCATTAATTTTTGTAAATGATCCTGCAATTTTGGGACTAGGAATAAAACCTGGAGATATGATAAAGATTACCAGAAAAAGTCCAACTGCTGGTGAGAGTTTCTATTATCGATATGTGGTGGAAGTATAGATGGTAGACTCTTCAACAAAACGTTGGCCAGTAATTCAAGATATCTTAAAACGTGAAGGTATTGCACGTCAACATCTTAACTCATTCGATGAATTTCTAGAAAGAGGATTACAGAGTATCATCAATGAGGTTGGTCAAATAGACATTGAAAATGCTGAATATCCTTACAAAATTCAACTTGGTAAAGTAAAACTTCAACAACCCAGAATGATGGAACTTGATGGCTCTATCACTCATATCACTCCAGCTGAAGCAAGACTGAGAAATGTCTCCTACTCTGCACCTGTAATGATGGAGGCAAGTGTTGTAGAAGATGGAAAGATTTTGGAATCAAGATTTGTTCACATTGGTGATGTCCCAGTAATGGCAAAGTCCAATGCATGTATCTTACACAATTTCTCTACCCAAAAGTTAGTTGAACATGGAGAAGATCCAAATGATCCTGGTGGCTACTTTATCATTAATGGTTCAGAGAGAGTTATTGTCGGATTAGAAGATCTTTCATACAATAAGATCATTGTTGATAGAGAAACTGTTGGTGGAAATATTGTTTTCAAAGCCAAAGTTTATTCTTCAATTGTTGGCTATCGTGCAAAACTAGAACTTGTCATGAAAAATGACGGATTAATTGTTGCAAGAATTCCTGGCTCTCCAGTGGACATTCCTGTTGTCACATTGATGAGAGCACTTGGATTAGAATCAGACAGAGAAATTGCAGCCGTTGTTTCATTAGTTGATGATCTTCAAGATGAATTGGAAGGCTCCTTTGAGAAAGCAGGTGATGTTCCAACATCCAAAGACGCAATTGTTTACATCAGTAAAAGAATCGCACCTGGAATGTTAGAAGAATTCCAAATCAAACGTGCAGAGACTTTGCTTGATTGGGGACTCTTACCTCATTTGGGTAAACATCCTGAAAACAGAAAAGAGAAAGCACAATTCTTGGGAGAAGCTGCTTGTAAATTGTTAGAATTAAAACTTGGTTGGATTACTCCTGATGACAAAGATCATTATGGAAACAAAGTAATCAAATTTGCTGGACAAATGTTAGCAGACTTGTTTAGAACTGCCTTTAGAAATTTGGTCCGTGATATGAAATACCAATTAGAAAGATCAGGTCAAAAACGTGGAATCAACGCAGTAGCTGCTGCAATACGTCCTGGAATTATTACAGACAAACTAAACAATGCAATTGCTACTGGTAACTGGGGACGAGGTCGTGTTGGTGTCACTCAATTGCTAGATAGAACTAATTATCTCTCTACAATTAGTCATCTTAGAAGAATTCAATCTCCTCTTAGCAGAACTCAGCCAAACTTTGAGGCAAGAGACCTACACGCAACCCACTTTGGAAGAATTTGTCCAAGTGAGACTCCTGAAGGATCAAATTGTGGATTGGTAAAAAACCTCGCCTTGTCTGGAATTATTTCAGTAAATGTGCCCTCTGAAGAAATTGTAGAGAAACTCTATGATCTTGGAACCGTTCATTTCTTTGATGCAAAAGAAGATCTGAAAAAAGATGGAACCCGAGTATTTGTAGATGGTAGATTAATTGGATATTTCAAAGACGGTGAACAATTAGCAGAATCACTAAGAGACTTGAGACGAAACTCAAAGATCCATCCACACGTTGGAGTTTCATTCCATAAATCTGACATTGAAGGTTCCACTAGAAGACTTTATGTCAATTGTAATGCAGGACGAGTTTTGAGACCTCTAATAATTATCAAAGATAACAAACCATTACTAACTCAAGAGTTATTGGATAAGATTTCAAAGAAATTACTTTCTTGGACTGATCTTTTGAGAATGGGTGTTTTAGAAATGATTGATGCAAATGAAGAAGAGAACTGTTATGTTACTCTGGATGAAAAAGACTCGAAGAAACACACTCATCTGGAAGTATTTCCACCAGCAATCTTGGGTGCAGGAGCTTCAATCATTCCGTATCCTGAACACAACCAGTCTCCAAGAAATACATACGAATCTGCAATGGCAAAACAAAGTTTGGGATTCTCAACACCAATGATGAATACTAGTACATATGTTAGACAACACTTTATGCTATATCCTCAAGTTCCAATTGTAAATACAAAAGCAATGAAGCTTTTAGGATTAGAAGACAGACCTGCAGGTCAGAACTGTATTGTTGCAGTACTTCCATTTGATGGTTACAACATTGAGGATGCAATTGTGTTAAGTAAAGCTTCAGTTGATAGAGGTCTTGGAAGAACTTTCTTCTTTAGAATTTATGATGCTGAAGCAAAACAATATCCTGGTGGAATGCGTGATGCCTTTGAAATTCCTAATGCTGAAGATAACATTAGAGGTTACAAAGGAGAACGTGCATACAGATTACTTGAAGAAGATGGTGTTGTAGCATCAGAGGCTCCAGTAAAAGGTGGAGATATTCTAATTGGAAAAACTAGCCCTCCTAGATTCATGGAAGAATACCGAGAGTTTGAATCATCTGGTCCATACAGAAGGGATACTTCTATTGGTGTAAGACCATCTGAAACCGGAGTTGTAGATACTGTAGTTATGACTCAATCAAACGAAGGTGGAAAGATGTACAAAATTAGGGCAAGAGATATGAGGATTCCTGAGATTGGTGACAAATTCGCATCAAGACACGGGCAAAAAGGAGTTTTGGGAATTTTAGCTAAAGCAGAAGACTTGCCTTATACTGCAAATGGAATGTCTCCTGATGTTTTGATTAACCCACATGCATTCCCTTCTAGAATGACAGTTGGAATGATGATGGAATCTATCTGTGGTAAATCTGCAGCATTACGTGGAAAAAGATTTGATGGCTCTGCATTTGTAGGAGAGAAAATGGATGAAGTCAAAGAAGTAATGGATGCACACAATTTCAAATATTCTGGTAAAGAAATAATGTATGATGGAAGAACTGGAAAAGCATTTCCAGTTGAAGTCTTTATTGGAGTTGTATACTATCAAAAACTACATCACATGGTTGCCGATAAAATCCATGCAAGAGCACGTGGACAAGTTCAGATGTTAACTAAACAACCAACTGAAGGAAGAGCAAGAGGTGGTGGATTAAGATTCGGTGAGATGGAAAGAGACTGTTTGATTGCTTATGGTGCTTCAATGATTCTAAAAGATAGGCTACTTGATGAATCTGACAAATCTGATATCTTTGTATGTGAAAGATGTGGATTAGTTGCTTATCATGATGTTAAACAAAGAAAGTATGTCTGCAGAGTTTGTGGTGATAAAGCCAAGGTATCGTCAGTTTCCGTTGCATATGCATTCAAACTACTTTTACAAGAAATGCAGAGTCTTAATGTTGCACCACGTCTATTAATCAAGGAGAAGATCTAATGTCACTTCAAGCAATCAAATCAATTGATGGAAT
Organism: Candidatus Nitrosopumilus sp.; assembly: GCA_046754445.1. GTDB lineage: Archaea > Thermoproteota > Nitrososphaeria > Nitrososphaerales > Nitrosopumilaceae > Nitrosopumilus. The sequence goes on along the minus strand of JBHHVV010000003.1, from coordinate 3,738 downwards.
TCGTTTCTCAGTTTGGTCTCCCACTGAAATCAGAAAATACTCTGTTGCTGAAATTACAGCACCAGAAACATATGATGAAGACGGAATGCCAGTTCAAGGAGGTCTTATGGATGGAAGACTTGGAACTCTGGAGCCTGGACAAAAATGTCTAACATGTGGAAACACGGCTGCCAGATGTCCTGGACACTTTGGACACATTGAACTTGCAGAACCAATCTTACACATTGCATTTATCGATAATATCTACAAACTATTACAATCAACATGTCGTTCTTGTGCAAGACTAAAAGTTCCACAAGAGGATTTAGCTGAATTTAAAAAAATCAAAAACAAACATGCAGCATACACTGTCATTTCCCAAAAACGAATTCCAGAACAAATCATTGAAAAAGCAAAGAAAGCAAAAGAATGTCCTCACTGTGGTAAGACACAATACGAATTAGTATTTACAAAACCAACTATCTTTGTTGAGAAAACAGAGATTGGTGAACACAGATTACTTCCAATCACAATTAGAGAAAGATTCTCACAAATCCTTGATGAAGATTTAGAGCTGTTATCTTATGATCCAATCACTGCTAGACCTGAATGGTTCATTCTTCAAGCATTACCTGTCCCACCAGTAACCGTGAGACCTTCAATTATTCTTGAAACAGGAATTCGTTCTGAGGATGACTTGACCCACAAAATGGTAGACATCATTAGAGTTAATCAAAGACTTAAAGAAAGCAAAGAAGCTGGTACTCCACCACTTATTGTTCAAGACTTGGTCGACTTGTTGCAGTATCACTCTACAACATATTTTGATAATGAAGTTTCTGGAATCCCACAAGCTCATCATCGTTCTGGACGTCCACTCAAAACACTGACTCAAAGACTCAAAGGTAAAGAAGGTCGATTTAGAGGTTCATTATCTGGAAAGAGGGTAGACTTTTCAAGCAGAACTGTAATCTCTCCAGATCCAAATTTGGATTTGTCTGAAGTCGGAGTTCCTGAACAAGTTGCTATGAAACTTACAATTCCTGAAATTGTTACAGAATGGAACATTGAAAGAATGAGAAAACTTGTAATTAATGGACCTGAGAAATTCCCAGGGGTAAACTATATTGTAAGACCTGACGGTGTAAAAATTAGACTAGACTTTGTAGAAGATCGTTCCACTATTGCTGAAACACTTGAGATCGGATATCTGATTGAAAGACATCTTGCAGATGGTGATATTGTCATGTTTAACAGACAACCATCACTCCACCAGATGTCAATCATGGCTCATTATGTGAGAGTTCTTCCAGGTAAGACATTCAGGTTACACCCATCAGTATGTCCTCCGTACAATGCAGACTTTGATGGTGATGAGATGAATCTTCATGTTCCTCAAAGTGAGGAGGCAAGAGCAGAAGCAATCCTGCTGATGAGAGTTCAAGATCAATTAATCTCTCCAAGATATGGTGGTCCAATTATTGGAGCACTAAGAGACTTTGTAACTGGCGCATATCTTTTAACAAAAGATGACACCGTACTTTCTGTTCAAGACTTTTCAAATCTTGCAATGCTTGGTGGTTATACTGATGTACTTCCAAAACCTGCAACTAAAACAAAAGAAGGTCCAGCATATACTGGAAAACAATTATTCTCATTATTCTTACCAAAAGACTTCAACTATGTTCTTACATCAAAATGGGCAAAGGGTACAAACTCAAAACCAAAAGATGTTGTAATTAAAAACGGTGAACTCATTAGTGGTGTAATTGATAAAACATCCATTGGTGCAGAAGAACCAGAAAGTGTCTTACACCGAATTACAAAAGATTATGGTAATGCAGTCGGAAAGAATTTCTTAAATTCTATTCTGATTATGGTGAAGCAATTCATCACTCACTATGGTTTCAGTTATGGATATGGTGACCTTGAAGTACCAGAGAAAAATGTTCAACAAATTCTTGATGACATTCAAGAAACTTATGACGTTGTAGCTGATTTGACTCAGCAATACGAAAAAGGAACTCTCAAACTAACCAGAGGTATGAAAGCAGAAGAGGCCTTAGAGGCGTATATTGTAAACGAATTAGGTAAAGCTAGAGAGAAAGCAGGAGCCACTGCAAATGACTCTCTTGATGATAACAACGCTGGAAAAATCATGGCAACAACTGGAGCAAGAGGTTCTGCACTTAACGTAGGTCAGATGGCAGGTGCATTAGGACAACAATCCCGAAGAGGAAATAGACTAAACGATGGTTATAGCAATCGTGCATTAACCCACTTTCCAGAACATGATTCAAATCCTGATGCCCATGGATTTGTAAAATCAAACTACAGAACAGGTCTTTCTGCACTTGAATTCTTCTTCCACGCAATGGGTGGTCGTGAAGGACTAGTAGATACTGCCGTTAGAACACAACAAAGTGGTTACATGCAGCGTAGATTGATCAACGCCTTGGAACACATTAGATTAGAATATGATGGAACTGTAAGAGATCCACACGGTCACATTGTTCAATTCCTTTACGGTGAAGATGGAATTGATGTTGCAAAAAGTGATCACGGTGAAGCATTCAATGCAATAAGACTTGCGGAATCTCAAACCATTACAGATTCTGGAAAGAAAGCAACTAAAGATGAGATTGATACTTTGATCAAGAAATATACAAAGACATTTAATCCAAGATTAACGTCTCTCGTAACTGACGCACTCCATGCATCAAACCTCAGTAAAGATGGTGTTGAATCAGTTTGTAAGAAAGGACTTTCACTTTACAACAAAGCAAAAGTTGAACCTGGACAAGCAGTGGGAATTATCACTGCTCAATCAATTGGTGAACCAGGAACTCAGATGACTTTGAGAACATTCCACTTTGCAGGAATTAAAGAAAGAAACGTAACACTTGGTCTTCCAAGACTAATTGAACTAGTTGATGCAAGAAAGAAACCAGTCACTCCAACTATGGATATTTACCTTGAAGCAGATTCCAAGAAATCCAGAGAAAAAGCAATTGAGGTTGCAAGAAATGTATTGCAAACTAAAATCAGTGCACTCATTGCAGACAGTGAAACAGACTATGCCACTGAAATCAAACTTATTCTAAGTGAAAACAGACTTCGAGAAAGAGGATGCTCCATTTCAGAAGTTGAAGCATCACTTGCATCAAACAAAAAATTCAAGATGGAAACAACTGGTGAATTAATCACACTCAAACTTGTTGAGGAATCAGATACTGCAACAGTAATTGCAATTAGAAATAAAGTTCTAAACACTACCGTTAAAGGGGTTCCAGACATTGAACGTGTAACCCTAGTTCAAAAAGACGATGAATGGGTTATCCAAACAACTGGTTCTAACATTGCCAAAGTACTTGAGGTCAAGGGAATTGACAAGACCCAAGTCAGAACAAACAATGTCTTTGAAATTGCAGGAACTCTTGGTATTGAGGCTGCAAGAAATGCTTTGATTGATGAACTTAACCATACTCTGGGTGACCAAGGATTAGAAGTTGACAATAGATACATCATGTTAGTATCTGACTTGATGTGCTCTAGGGGATACATGCAACAAATTGGTAGACACGGAATTGCAGGAACCAAGGATAGTGTTCTTGCAAGGGCAGCATTTGAGATTACAGTTCCAACAATTGCACATGCTGCACTTGGGGGTGAGATTGAACAACTCAAGGGTATTACTGAAAATGTAATTGTTGGAAGCAACATTCCAATTGGCAGTGGCACAGTTGACTTGTACATGCA
>JBHHVV010000002.1:0-44897 GCA_046754445.1 Candidatus Nitrosopumilus sp. | reverse complement strand
ACCAGAACCTGAACTAACTGCACCAGAACCAGAACCTGAACTAACTGCACCAGAAATTTCTTCTGTTGATCCTTTTGATGGAATTAAAGATGAAGATATTACAACTTTTTCAGATTTGTTTGATGTACCGCTACCAGAAAATGATAATGATGCATTCAAGCTAGGAAACAAGATTCGTCAGTGGATTAAAGATGGTAGGCTTGAGCCAGGACAATCAAAAGATGAGGATGAAGATGAAATAAAAGAAGAGATTCATAAACAAGATAAAGAAGAAAAACCTAAAAAGAAACGAGGTATGTTTGGATTCTTTAAGAAATGAAACTCAAAACAAAAGATTTACTCACTTTAGCGGAACTAACCCCAAAGGAATTTGAAGGATTAATCAATGATTCAATCAAACTAAAAAAAGAACTCAAAAAAGGTATAAACAAACCAATTTTGAAAAACAAAACTTTGACTATGATTTTTCAAAAACCCTCAACTCGAACTCGAGTGAGTTTTGAAACAGGAATGTTCCATCTGGGTGGGCACGCAATTAATCTCTCATCTAATGATATGCAGTTATCTCGTGGAGAATCAATTGAAGATACTGCAAAAACTCTCTCACGATACACTGATTGCATCATGGCAAGAGTATATGATCATGAGTTGTTAGAAAAATTATCCGAGTATGCAAGCATTCCTGTAATTAATGGACTCTCAGATACTTTTCATCCATGTCAAATTTTAGCAGATTTTATGACGTTAAAAGAAAAAAAGAAAAAACTGAAAGGATTAAAGATTGCTTGGATTGGTGATGGTAACAATGTTTGTAACTCTATGATTTATGGTGCAGCACTTGCAAATGTAACCATGTCTATTGCAACACCAAAGGGATTTGAACCCGACAAAAATGTTGTAACTGACGCAAAAACAAAGACTGCGATAGAACTGACTTTAGATCCATTTGTTGCAACAAAAAATGCCGATGTCGTAGTTACTGATACTTATTCTTCAATTCACAATGATGATCCAAAAAGAATCAAAAAATTTCTTCCAAAATATCAAGTGAACTCACAACTAATGAAGTCTGCAAAAAAAGACGCGATCTTTTTGCATTGCCTTCCAGCAAAGCGAGAAAAAGAAGTTACATCATCTGTAATCGATGGCTCTCAATCTGTTGTATGGGATGAGGCAGAAAATCGTCTTCATACTCAAAAGGCATTGCTAGCTGCTCTAATTGGCGCTTAACGTATATAAGAGCAGATTCAAACTCGGTTTCTATAGATGGCCTATTCGAAAATATTGCGTAGACTTAGAGAGGAAAAGACGAATTATAAAAAACGTGGTACCATGTTGATGGGTAAGCGTGACTTCATCACTGTAAATATTACTAATGAAAATACTCAAGTCCAAATTCTCAAGCCTGGAATGACAGGTGACAAGGTTGTTGCATCTGCACACTCTAGATATTTGCTTGAAAAAGGATGGAAAGGTTCTAGAAAAAGTGTTCCTGCAGCTTATCTTACTGGATATTTGGCAGGAAAGAAAGCACTTGGTAAAGGTGCAAAGGATGCAATACTTTACACTGGAACTAGAAAATATACTCAAAGAATGGCAGCAGCTCTCAAAGGCGTAATTGATGCAGGAGTTGAAGTTCCTGCAAACAATGAGACATTCCCACCAGAGGAGAGAATTAACGGTGAACATCTTACAGTAAAAAACGAAATTTCAAAAATAAAATCAACAATTGATAGTGAGGTCAAGTAGTATGAGTCAAGCAGCACAATCTAAACCAGGACAAGGAGGAAGAGGAAAGGGCACACCGGTTTATGGTAGAGGTCCACCAGGGGGCTCAAAAACAAACGGTGACCGTCCACGTAGACCTAGAAGAGAACCAGAAGAAGAAGTTTGGGTGCCAAAAACTATCTTAGGACAAAAAGTAGCATCTGGTGAAATTTCATCACTGGAAGAAATTATAGAATTAGGATTAAGAGTTCAAGAAGCAGGTATTATCAAGAAACTATTGCCTGATTTGAAAAGTGAAGTTGTAGATGTTGGAATCATTCAAAAGATGACTTCAAATGGTCAATCAACTAGATTCAAGGCAATTGTGGCATCTGGAAATGAAAATGGTTACTTGGGTATTGGTCAAGGAAAATCAAAACAGATGCGAATTGCTATTGAGAAAGCAACCAGTCAATCTTTTCTTAATGTTCAACCCATCAAGTTAGGATGTGGTAGTTGGGAATGTAGATGTGATCAAAAACATTCTGTACCATTCAAAGTTAGAGGAAAGGGTGGCAGTGTTACCATTGAAATTATTCCTGCACCTAGAGGATTAGGTCTTGTTGCAGGTGGTAAAATTAAACGATTATTGGAATTAGCAGGTCTAAAGGATGCATGGACTACCGCAAAAGGTTCTACTCCTACAATGAACTCCACCTCCAAAGCCGTATTGGATTGTCTTAGATTGACATTTAGTCAAGGTTGATAGAAATGGCAAATGCATATCTTGTTGTTAGAATTAAAGGTCAAGCCGATTGTCCTTATTGGGCAACTCACACAATGACTTTATTAAAACTAGACAAAAAATACCGAGCAACAATTCTCCCAGCAAAAGAGAACACACTTGGAATGCTGAAAAAAGTACAACATTATGTATCTTGGATTGAACTTGATGCATCTTTGGCAAAAGAACTCATTGATAAGAAAGCAAGAAAAGGAGGATATCAAAAAATTACTGCAGAAGATCTCAAAGAATTAGGGTTTGCAAGTTCTGATGAATTGGCAACTGCTTTGAGTGAAGGAAAAGCAACTTTATCTAAACTAAAACCTCTAAAACCTTGGTTTGCTTTAGCCCCTCCAAGACTTGGATTTAAGAGAAGCACCAAGAGACTATACGGTCAGAAAGGTGTTCTTGGACAAAACAAAGAACTTGATGTAATTGTTAGGAGAATGATTTAACATGGCAACTAGATTACGAAAGACAAGAAGACTTAGAGGAGGACGACATATGGGATGGGGACAAGTAGGTCAACATCGCGCAAGTGGTCATAAAGGTGGTCTTGGAATTACCGGTATGCAGAAACATCATTACAGTACTTTGCTAAAAGAAGACCCAGATCATTATGGCCATGATTCAACTAAACCACCTCACCCAAATATAACAAAAAAATGGACTAGCGTCAGAGATCTAGATGACCTGTTCACAAAGTTCGGTAAAGAAGAAGGAGGTAAAAAAATCGTAGACCTTGAAAGTGCAGGATACGAAAAACTCCTTGGTGGCGGAAAACTTGCAAACGCATATTCCGTCAAAGTAAAACAATTTACAGCATCTGCAGAAGAGAAATTAAAAGCTGTTGGGGGAGAGGTGTTAACAAATAATGGCTGAGGGTACCATCACAACAATTATTCGAAAAGCTGTTTTCAAAGCTGAACCTTATCTACCTCAAGTTCCAAAACCAAAAAAGAAGATTCCGTTACCAACTAGATTGCTATGGTGTGGAGTAGCATTGCTCATTTACATGATCATGGGTCAGACTCCTTTGTTTGGTGCTACTGCACCACAGTTCGACTTTCTAGCATTTGCTAGAGTTATTTTTGCATCTCAACAAGGTACTCTTGTTGAATTAGGGATTGGACCGATTGTAACTGCTGGACTGTTAATGCAGTTGTTGAGAGGTTCTGATATTCTCAAATTTGATTTCAAAAAACCTGAAGAAAGAGGAATATTTCAGACTGCAACTAAAATGGTGACATACATTGTAATTGTAGCTGAATCTATTGTATATGCTACAGCAGTTTACGGTCCAGGTGTTTCAGAACCATACTTTTTGTATGTGATGATAGGACAGTTGATGGCTGCATCGATAATTATTATGTTCTTAGATGAATTAATCCAGAAAGGCTGGGGACTTGGTAGTGGAATCAGTCTATTTATCATGGCAGGTGTTGCACAACAAATTCTTTGGAGTTTGTTTAGCCCACTTCCTGCAGGTGATGGGGGGACAATTGGTATAATTCCATATGTTGGTCAGTCAATAATGGCAGGTGATTTATCAAATATCTTATTCCGCTCAAATCAACTTCCGAGTATCTTTGGATTGTGTCTTACTGCTGGAATTCTATTAGTTCTTGTATTTACTCAAGGAATGAAAGTTGAGATTCCAATCGTATCTACCAAATACAGGGGCTTTTCTGCTGTTTATCCGATTAAATTATTGTATACTTCAAACATTCCTGTTATCTTAGCTTCTGCACTTACTGCAAACGCTGTCTTTATGTTTCAGATGTTGTGGGCCAACATGAACCCGCGTAACAATAACTTCTTCATGAACTTTGTAGCCCAGTTTGATCCTACCAGTCCGTCTACGCCAATTGGTGGTATTATCTACTACATTACTCCTCCTAGAGGTTTAGATGTAGCAGCTCTGGATCCAATGCGTGCAGTAGGATATATTCTGTTTATGATTGGAATTGTAGTTGTATTTGGTAGATTATGGGTTGAGCTTGGTGGTTTATCTCCAAAGAGTGCTGCTCAGAACTTGCTTGATGCAGATGTACAAATACCTGGATTTAGAAGATCAAATAAACCCGTAGAGGCATTGTTGAACAAGTACATCCCATCAGTAACCATCATTGGCTCTATGATTTTGGGTCTTCTAGCAGGAATATCTGATGTACTTGGTGTCTTTGGTTCTGGAATAGGAATTTTACTTATGGTGGATATTCTCATCAACTATTATACGCAATTAGTAAGGGAACAAGTCGAAGTCGTCATGCCGCGTTTGGGTGCTTTGCTTGGAAGAAAATAAGCGAATCATTTTAGTTGGAATTCCAGGTGTGGGGAAGACTACTATACTAACCAAAATGGTAGAGATCCTAAAAGATCATCAAAAAACGGTAAATGTTGTTAGTTTTGGAAGTATGATGTTTGAAGTTGCAAAGGATAATGGACTCAAAGACAGGGATGAATTAAGAAAGTTACCTGTAGAAGAACAAAAAAAACTGCAACAGCTTACTGCAGAAAAAATTGTTGCATGCAAAGAACAAGTCGTAATTGTTGACACTCATGCATTTATCAACTCTCCAGAAGGCTACTATCCAGGTTTGCCTGAAAACGTTTTGAAGATTATCAATCCAACAAATTTTGTTTCAGTTTTGGCAAAACCTGAAGAAATCTACAACAGAAGAATGACTGACACTACTAGAAATCGTGATAAAATTAATTTAATAAATATTAACAAAGAACTTGATATTCAATCTGCAATGATTTCTGCATGTACTATTATTACTGGTTCTCCTGTAAAGCATATTTTCAATTCTGAAGGAAAAATTGATGAAACAATAGACAAAATAATAAGAGCGTTAGGATTGTAGATATGGATTTTAGCTTTATTTTTCTATTTATCGAATCAATACCTCTTCAATTTGATCTGTTTAATGGTGGAGGAAGAGAAGCATTAGGTAGTGACGATCCAATTATCAAAGGACTAATTCTTTCATTGTTTGGAGTGTCTGGATTTGGTATTCTTCTTAACTTGTTTAACGCTGCCGTTAGGAAAAAGATGGTAGATCAAGTAAAACTAAAACGTATAATGAAAGAGACTCGTGCATGGCAAAAAGAAAGAATGGCTGCCATGAGAGCAAAGGATACTGCAAAAGCAGCTGAACTTGGCAAAAAATCATCATACATGAACAAAATGTCCATGGAAATGATGCAGATGAATATGAGGCCTATGATGATTACCTTTGTTCCGCTGATTTTGATATTCTATCTTGTATTGCCACAGCTGTTCGGTCACACTGTAGCAATTTCTCCAATTCCACTAAATGTGATTCCAGGTGATATGTTCCATCTGACATGTACCGCAGAACAAGCATTAGACTCAGAACATGTTTGCTTTGGTAAGGAAAATGCCTTGTATCTGTGGGCTTGGTATTTCCTTTCATCAATTGCATTTAGTGGCATTATTATGAAACTAACAAAAACCTCTATGGATCTCAGTTGACAAAATCCATTGTTATTTCTGGTCCTCCAGCAGTAGGCAAAACAACTGTTGCTAAAGGATTAGCAGATGAATTCAATATTGAGTATCTCAGTGGTGGTGACGTGCTAAAAAAAATGGCAATTGAGGAAGGCTTTGATTCTGATGGTGATAATTGGTGGGATACCGAAGAAGGAATGAAGTTTCTAAATAGACGTGAAGAAGACTCAAAATTTGATAGACAACTTGATGAAAAACTAATGAAGCTATACAAAGGAGGTGGGGTTGTAATTACAAGTTATACATTACCATGGCTTACTAAAGGAGGAATTAAGATTTGGCTTGAAGGCTCACATGAAAGTAGCACTAAGAGAATGCAATCTCGTGATAACATGAGTCCTGAGGAGGCATATGAAGTTACCAAAGAACGTTACACAAAAAATCAAGCATTATACAAAAAACTTTATGATTTTGATTTTGGTGAAGACAAGTCCGTTTTTGATTTAATAATTAATACAGATAATCTAACTGCACAACAAGTAATCGATGTTGCAAAAGAAACTGTGAGAAAATTACTATGACTCTAAAACAACTGGAAAATCTTGTAGAAATTGATCAAGATATTACCGATGTTGCTTATGGAACATATTATGACAAAAGAACAATAGAGCAACTGCTAAACTATGGGATCATTTTATTGGATAAACCTCCGGGCCCTACAAGTCATGAGACCGTAGCTTGGACAAAACGTATCTTGAAACTCCCAAAAATTGGTCACAGTGGCACACTAGATCCACAAGTTTCAGGAGTTTTACCCTTAGGATTAGGTGAGGCCACAAAAGCATTAGGAATTTTACTTTTGGGTCCTAAAGAATACCATGCATTAGGAAGAGTACATTCCCTTCCATCAAAAGAAAAACTAGATGAGGTAATTGACATGTTTAGAGGTGAGATTTTCCAAAAACCCCCTCAACGTTCTGCAGTTGTTAGACAAACAAGAACAAGAACTATCTATGAGCTAGAGGTGTTAGAACAAAAAGAGAGATTACTACTAACTCGTGTTTTGTGTGAATCTGGAACATATATCAGAAAATTATATTATGACATTGGAGAGATTTTGGGACCTGGTGCAACTATGATTGAATTAAGAAGAACTAGAGTAAACCAATTTTATGAAACTGATGGTCTTGTGACACTTCATGAGTTAGCCGATGCATTTGCACAGTGGGAGGAAAAAAAAGACAGTGCCAAATTAATGAAAATGATAAAACCCGTTGAACTTGCATTAAGTGAATTAAAATCTGTAGTAATTCGTGACTCTGCAGTTGATGCAATGTGTCATGGAGCACAGCTTGCAATTCCTGGTATTTTACAAATTTCTCCAAATCTGAGAAAAGGCGATCTTGTTGGGATTTATACACAAAAAGGAGAGGCAGTAGCTTTGGCTGAATCAATGATGTCTGAGGAAGAAATTCGTGATGCTACAAAAGGATATGCATTTGAAACAAACAGAATTATCATGGCACCTAATACGTATCCTAAAAAATGGAGAACAAAACCAGCACCTCCAAAGGATTAAAAATCAAGAAACTATTTTACAAGAATTGTTTGCAAAAAGTCTAGTCATATTTACTGCAATTGGTGTGATTGCAGGACTATCATTTGGAATATATCTAATTGATGTTAAAACTACTGGCCAACTTGTCTACGTTGAAGGCTCTTCACTTTCTATAGTGACTGAAAAATTTGATTTTAAAAAAGGTGAGGAGATAAAAATTAGAATTGTTAACTCTGGTACTACTACGTTGACTTTTCCTGATGCTTCGTATGGATTAAAAATTACCGGATTGTCTGGAATATTGATGTATTTGCCTGTTAGTGCACAAGTAGTTTCATATCTTGAACCTGGTGATGAAATTGAGTTCTCATGGGATCAAACAAAAAATGATGACGACGTTGCATTGGAAGGTCTTTACAAAATCTCAGCAAAAGGCACAGATGACCAAGGCAAGAAAGTGGAGAAATCAACCACTGTTACCATTTGGAAATAGTTCTCTAACTCACAAATGATACAATATATAATCACATTTTACCGAGTAGATTTGTCGTAAGACTTGTGCCGGGGTCGCCTAGCCTGGTAGGGCGCGCGCCTGGAAATAATTTACCATAAAGCGCGTTCTCGCAAGGGAACGGGAGTTCAAATCTCCCTCCCGGCGCCATCTAATAATAACTGTCATTTCTATATCCAAATCAAAGACATGGTTCCAAGAAAGTTCTTTATCTACAAATCAGATGGAAGCAGAGTTCAATTCAATGAAAATAAGATTCTCAGTACCTGTATTCGAGCAGGGGCAAGCAAAAAGACTGCAAAACGGATTTTGAAAAAAGTCAAATCTGATATCTATCGAGATATGACTTCAAATGACATCTACAAAAAAGTCCTACATGCAATTTCTCAAGAAAATGGTCTCAAAGCACTACACCAAAGATATCGGCTAAAGGAGTCCATAATGAGCATGGGTCCTGCAGGATTTGCGTTTGAAAACTATGTTGCATCTCTTTTGGAGTATTATGATTATCAGGTAACTGGAATAAGATCAAAAATTAAAGGAAAATGTGCATTACATGAAATTGATGTAATTGGAATGAAAGAAAATAGAAAATTTATGATTGAATGCAAATATCACTCCAGCCTTGGAATGTACACAGGATTAAAAGAATCATTGTATACTCATGCAAGATTTCTTGATTTAAAACCAAAGTTTTTTGGGGAGATAATTTTTTGCAATACCAAAGTTTCAAACCATGCAAAAAAGTATGCCAAATGCATTGGGCAACAAATCTTTTCTTGGCGATATCCTGGAACGAATAGTCTTGAAAAAACAATTGAAAAACATAATTTGTACCCTGTCACAATTCTTAATTTATCACAAAAAGAATTGGGGATATTTTCTGAGAGTAACATAATGATTGCAAAAGATCTTTTAAGATATGATGAAGAGAAAATATCAAAAGTAACAGGTATTTCTAAAAAAAGAATTAGAAACCTGCAAAAATTGGCAGAGCAGATTTTTAATCCGACATAATCTTCTATGAAAAAACCATTAGGGAACTTAGAAAATTGTTCTTATTTGGATATTTTCATTTTAATATAATTTCATTTAGATTCGATAAAAATTACATCCACAAGATCCTTGTTGCTTCTTTTGGTAACCGTATCTCTGTTTGCGTTATGAAAATTTTGCAAATGTGACTTTCTTGTTTTGATTCCATACTCTCTACATAATCTGCAAAAATAAGTAACCTGCCTCTGAGATTTTGGTTTTCCTTGGTTTTCATATTTTAGTATCGCAGTTTGCATGGATAATTTAACAATTTTTTGTATATTTTAATATTGTCATATATATGACATTTATGTAATTTAAACATGGTTTTTGCAATAAAATCGTTTTTGATAATCATATGATTTCTTTTTTTACGTGTGATATTCATTTAATCTATTGACCTAGCTGAAATAATTTAGAAAAATGATGATTAATCTACTCATACTGTCACAAGTGGTAATATTGTTAATCGTTCAGACAATCAATTTGACAGTGGATTAATCATGCCAAACAAGACTTTTTCATACAAATTTGAAGAATCAGGAAAATATGATTATTTTTTTATGATTCATCCATGTGGGTAAAAGCTTCTGTTATGGTAAAATAACCATAATTTCTAATATTGAAAATCAGTTTTGATAATTTACAATTTCTTGATATGTCTCTGAAACTATTGTAAACTATGGCAAAAAAACCTGTTAAAAAATCATCATCAGTATCTAACACATCAGGTTTTTCTGAATTTGATAGGGTTTTTGACAATTTTCGAAAAGATATGGAAAAAGCATTTTCTTCTTTTCCAAGAATAGAAATTCCCTCTTTTTCTAAACTGTCTGAAACTGGGTGTGATGTAATTGATGAAGGAAATCAACTTCGAATGAAGATGAATATGCCTGGATTGAAAAAGAATGAGATAAATCTCAACGTTACAGACAATTCAATCGAAGTTACAGGAGAGCACAAAGAAGAAGAAAAGAAGAAAAACTATTTGAGAAAAGAACGACGCAGTATGTCCTATTATCAGACTGTCCCCTTATCTGATAAGGTAGTTCCTGGTAAAGTAAAGGCAAAACTGACTGATGGTGTTCTTGATGTTACTCTTCCAAAAAGTAAACCTGGACCTGCACAAAAGAAAAAACCTGTAAAAGTACAGTAGTTCTTTTCTTTATTTATTTAATGAAATTTTGTTTAAAGAATTTGTATTGTTTTCTAATCATATGCCATTAGTTTTTTCTCTTCTAACAAACTATGAATCTGATTGACAGAGCGATGAATCTCTTCTTCACGTTTTGCGCCAACACATACCAATTTACCTGATGCGAAGATTAGGATTACTGTTTTTGGATCAAGCATTCTATGAATCAGTCCTGGAAACTGTTCTGGTTCGTACATACTTCTAGGAAGTGTTCTTGCAGCTTGTTCCAAGTTTACTTTGCCCCCAAGATTAATTGATGAAACGATATTTTGTATTGTAACTATTGGTTCATTTTTTATTTTGATCTTGCCTTTTTTTAGTTTCTTTACAACTGTATTTACTGCCTGAATCGATATTTCCTCTGATTTGGCACCTGTGCATACCATCTTTCCTGAGCCAAAAAGCAGTGTTGCAGTTCTTGGTTCTCTTAGTCTAAAAACTGCTCCTGGGAATTGTTCTGGGTGGTACTCTACGTCTGGAAATTTTTTAGTAATGTCGTGAAGATCTAGTTTTTGATCAATAGTGGCAGAAGCTACCACGTTTACAATTGCGATAATCGGTTTAGTTTGTGCCATGTCTTTAATTTAGAATTCCTTTTCATGTTTTACTTTGATGTCTTTGTATTATGTATTTCCATATTTCTAGTAATAATCTACCTGTTTGCACCTAGTTTATAGTACCATTATTCAGAATCAAACTGAGAACATCTGACTAAATTGGAAATAAATTATGAATAGGAGTAAATGTGATCGATGTGGCTCTCAATTGGGTACTGAGAGCAAGAAAACTAAACAACGATTTTGCGGCAACTGTAAAAGAAAATTTGAATTACGTTAGCTCATCCTACCAAAAAATTAATCCTTACTCTGATTGAGATTGTTAGAAAAATTTTCATCTATTGAAATGACTTTATTATATCAATAATTTTCTCCAACAGGACATCGTCAGGATTTACAAAGAAAGTTCCAAGAATTGCAATTATTGTTAGCGATACTGCCCCGATTATTCTCACTATGATGTCTTTTTTGTTATGTCTTTTCTGCTCTTTTGTAATTCCTTCAAGAACTATTTTGGCAATTTTTTTGGTCAGATCCTTGTCATCAATTGAACTCTCTTCTCGTTTTATTGGGTTGATGTTAATGTTACTAACAGAAGAAAAATTCTTTGCGTTGCAGTCTAGACAGTTGATGTTCTTTACTGTTATTTTAAATAAAACGCTGATAAAAAAAACAGAGTAAACTGCTACAATACTAAGAAATGAAATTAATTCTCCTTGAACAAAAAGATACCCGTAAACTAGAACAAAGAAACCTAAAGGTGGTAAAATAAAGATAAAGTTTTGCTTTGCCCTATCTGATTGGAAACTTCTTTTTTTATGAGTCTGCAATTTCAATGATCCACAATTTGAACAATGCTTGAGTGGACAGACTATAGTCATGTCATTATATTCTGTTTGACATAAAGGACACTTTTGCATTTCAGTAACTCTATTGGTGTTGTATTGATAAAAATGTAAACTTGCTCATTTCTGTATCTTTTTTCATGTTCAGAGTCAAATTACTCTTCTAGTTTCTCAATTATTTGACTAAAATTCCAAGGCCCACACTGAACATCCAACTCTTCACTTACATAGAGGCCTGTTTTGTTTAGATGGTTGATTATATGTGCTGCAAATGGAAGCGCTCCAGTAGCACCTGGTGAGTTGTAATTTAAAATATGAAACGACGATTCCTCATCAATTAAGATTACATCTGGAACAAATTTTCCATCGTTACCAATCACTGATGATCTAATTCCTGCAGTTCCATTTTCAGTAATTTTGTCTGGATCAATTTTTGGCAAGAATCTTCTCACTCTGTTAATCATTGTAGTTTTTGACATGGATGATTGTATTTCACTCATTGCAAGTTCTTGAAACTGTTTATCAAAAACAGCCTTTCTTGCCCCAGAACCTAACATCTCTAACATCTTTGGGATAAACTCTTTGATATTTTCAGATTTATTGTATCCGTATGGACTGAACACAGGAACCGCATTTGGTCCAATTTCACAACTTCCATTAACTCTGATAATCCAGTGAGGATCTAAAAATGGATATTCTGGAAATTCTGGAACAGAGTATATGCTCGTTTTTGTAAGATTGTGATATTCTCTTGGAGCCTTCCAATACTCTCCTCTAAAATGAACATCCGTGTATTTTTCTGCTACTCCTACGTTATGTGCTATATCTATTGCCTCTCCACCTGCTGCATTGATTAGAAATTTTGCAAAGATTTTATGTTCGCCATTTAATGTAATTGCCCATTTTCCATTTTCTTTTTTTATTTTTGTAACTTTGGTGTCTAGCAAAAATTTTGTACCGCCAACTTCACTATCCTTTTTTACAGAATCTGTGAATGTTGCATAGTCTGCTGAACCATCTTTGTATACATTTAGTGCTGCCTCGCATGTAATTTCAGGTTCCATTTTTTTTAATTCTGTCTTGTCCAATAGTTCAATGTCTCTGTCTTCCAGGCCGTTTTGTTTTCCCCACTTTAGATATTTTTCAAGAACTTTGATACCTTTTTTATCTAGAGCTACCTCAATCACTCCGTCTTTTTTGAACGGCAGGTCTCGTAGTTTGGCATATTCTTCCCACATCTCATATCCGTGAAATGCAGCTTTTGCAAATAATTTCTTCTTTTCTGGATTGTACAAATATGGAGCATGAACCTTTCCAGTATTTCTTCCACTGGTGTGAAATGCGACGTTGGGAGCTTGCTCAACCACTGCTATCTTTTTTGATTTATTCAACAATGAGAGAAAATATGATATGGATGTTCCAAGTATGCCTCCACCAACAATAATTACATCAAAATCATGAGCCATGAGATTATTCTTACTTTGTTTTAGTTGATATTAAATCCAATCAATAACAATCAAGATTAATATCCAATAAAATCTGAATTGAAACTGTGTTACCTGATAGATGCTCAGTTATGGAGAAAGGAAAACAATGTGTTAATCCTCCTGAATTCATCGTATCAATAATTGCCGATAAGGATGAATATATGGTTGGAGTCACATGTAGCAAACACAAACAAATCGTATCAGGAAAAATAGGGATACTTCAAAATGAAAGAAAAATACATGAGGGCAAAGTCACTTTTTCAACTTTAAAGGCAGTTGGAACTGATTGCATTCATGGAGATGCCGATGATTTTGTACAAATTGACATGAAATGATTCTAAAAATTGAAATAATTTTAATTTTAATGAATCATAATGCTTTTTGATTTACTAACTGATATTGTTTCAAATGATGATGTTTTACTAATAGTCAAAAATACTGGTGCAGTAAGTGAGGTTAGAAGCAATTCTCTTAATATCCGACAAAAAGAAAAGTGGATTACAATTGGAGACAATGATGGTCCTGCACACCTACATGTGAATGCTGACTTGATAAAATCTGCAGAATTTATTCAAGAACAAAAGCCTGAGCGTACAAGTTTTAGCATACAATTCTTCAATGATGCAGATGAGCGTATTTTGGCCACATTTTTTACAAAAATGTATGATGAATCAAAATCATTAATTCCTGAACGGAAAAAAATCTATGACGATCTAAATCAAAAATATTCTTCTAAAATTAAATTTTAAAAAAAACCTTGTCTGAAAAAGACAAGGAGAAAAAAATATTATTCTTGTAATTCCTTTTTCTTCTTCTCTTTTTCAGATTGGAGCTTAGCTAATTCTAATTCTTCATTTGTATGTTTGAATTTTTTCAATCTGATTATAGTTCGCGATTTTAATATAAAAACTGCTCATTATCCTAATTGATCACTCATGCGTAAAAGTCAGTATCCTACTGAATAGATCGGCTTTTTTCCACTCATCCCAAGATTTAGATTCTTTACAGTAATTTCGGCCATTTTGGCTCTCGTCTCTTTTGTAGAACTTCCTATGTGGGGTGCAAGTACAACGTTTTCTAATTTTGTTAATGGGTTTTTTTTGTTAATGGGCTCTATCTCAAATACGTCTAGTCCTGCACCGACAATGATTTTTTTCTTAAGAGCTATGGCAAGATCTTTTTCATTAACAATTTTTCCTCTAGCAGTATTAACTAAGAATGCAGATTTCTTCATTTTTTTAAAAATTTTCATATTAAACATATGTTCTGTTTCCTTTGTATGTGGAACATGTATTGAAATGATATCGCTTTGTGTGATTAGTTTTTCAAATGAGACATATTTTATTCCAAGTGACCTCTCTTTTGATTTTGAAACTTGGTTTCTATTGTGGTATGTTAGTTTTATGTCGAATGCCTTTGCTCTTTTTGCAAGTGTACCGCCAATTCTTCCCAATCCTAAAATTCCTAATGTTTTTCCCTGAAGATCTACTCCGACATAATCATAAGCACCGTAGATTTTTCTCCATTTTCCGTCTCGAATTATTCTGTCTCCTTCTGATGTTCTTCTCAATCCATCAAGTAGTAATGAGAATGCCAAATCCGCAGTTGCATCCGTTAGCACCTCTGGAGTGTAGCCTACGCGAATCTTCTTTTTCTTTGCATGCTTTATATCGATATGATCAAAACCAACACTATAGGTGCTAATCACTTTAAGATTCTCAGCTAAATCTAGTGTATCTTGATTTATCTTATCATATGGAAAACAAATCAACCCCTCAATATCTTTAATTTTTGATCGAAGTTTTGATTGAGGAATTGGAATTTTTCCAGAATGGATTTCAATCTGATATCTTTTTTTTAATTCATTTAATGCAAAATCATGCAATGTTCTTGTAAGAAAGACTTTCTTTTTCATCAGTCTTAGGATTCATCTCAAACCATTTATACGATTTCCTTGTAAGCCTATCATGTCTTCTGAAGCTAACGAAGAAGAGGAAGAATTTGCTATTTGTGTAGAGTGTGGGAATTCTATAGAAAAATGTGTATGTGTCTGTCCTTACTGCGGTGAACGTGATAAATGTGAATGTGCATTGTTTGATGCAGCTACTGGGGGTTGATCATTTTGACTATACAGATCATTATACTCCAAAATAGAGGTTACTTGTTGTGAACTCAGTAGATTTTACTTGGCTAATTGGAGGTCCACAAGGCAGCGGTGTTGAATCTGGTGCTAACATTTTCTCCAAAGTATGTGCTGAAATGGGATATCAAATATTTGGAAAGAGGGAATTTTATTCAAACATCAAAGGAGAACATAGTTACTTTACAGTAAGAATATCTGATCAAAAAATCCATTCAAATGTTAATGATGTAACATTGATGACTTCCTTTGACGCAGAAACTATCTTTCGTCATTATAGTGAAGTAATTTCAGGTGGTGGAATTATTTATGATTCTGATTTGGAAGAAAATAAAACATCGGACGTTCACACACTTGATGCACCATTTAAAGAAAGACTACACAAAGAATTAGAATCAAAAAATAAACCATTTACCATTGCGGGTGTTTTAGAAATTGCAAAAGAAAATGGAGTATCTCTTTATCCTGTATCATTCAAATCTATTCTTGCAACTCTTGCAGAGAAGACTGAGAATCCTCGTCTAAAGGGATTAGTTAGGATGTTTAATGTGATTGGTGTTGCATTGTCTTTGGGATTGGTAAAGATGCCTCCAGATTCATTGAAGAAAACCATTGGAACAATTTTTGCAAAAAAACCTGAGATTGCAAAACTAAATCAAGATACTGCAGACTATGCATACAATTATGCAACAGCAAAGTTTGATAACTTTAATCACATATTATCTGGAACTGAAAAAGAATCAGATACTCTTTTGGTTCAGGGATTTCAAGGAACCGCATTAGGAAAAATGGCATGCGGTTGTAGAATGCAACCATACTATCCAATTACACCAGCTTCCGATGAATCCGTATTTCTTGAATCAAATGAAATTATAGAAGTTATTGGAGATAGACCTGGCTCTACTGCTGTAATTCAATGTGAAGATGAAATCTGTGCAATGGGAATGACTATTGGCGCAGCATTAACTGGAACTCGTTCTTCAACATGTACTTCAGGCCCTGGATTTGCATTAATGACTGAAATGTTAGGTTGGGCAGGAATGAACGAGGTTCCAATTGTAATTACCAATTATCAAAGAAGCGGACCATCAACTGGACTTCCAACAAGACATGGTCAAGATGATTTACTATTTTCAGTATATGCCGGACATGGAGACTTTCCAAAAATTGTTTACGCATCTGGTGAGATTGAAGAGAGTTTCTATGATACAGGAAACTGCTTTAACTATGCAGACATTTTTCAAGTACCTGTAATCCACATGATGGACAAATTTCATGCAAGTTCTGTAATTACTTGTAAAAGATTTGAACCTAAAAAAATTGCCATTAATCGCGGAAAGCTCTTAGAAAAAATTGAAGGTGATTATAAAAGATTTGAGATCACTGAAGACGGTGTATCCCCACGTTCTAGATTGGGAATTGATAATGGAATATTTTGGAATACTGGCGATGAATCAGACGAATTCGGCCATATCACTGAAGATCCTATTTTACGTGTAAAAATGATGGATAAGCGAATGTCTAGGCTAGATTTAATCCTAAAAGAAATCCCTAATTCCCAAAAAGCGCTCTCCTTTGGTGTTGAAGATTATACCATAATTACTTGGGGTTCTACAAAGGGTCCTGTTCTTGATGCCCTAGAAATGCTCAAAAAAGAAGGAATATCAATCGGACTAGTTCAACTAAAACTAATGCATCCATTCCCAAGTGATTATGTTTCATCCTTGCTAAAAGATGCCAAGACAATAATCGATATAGAGGCAAACCATTCCGGTCAACTTGGAAAATTATTTAAACAAAATGTTGGACGTGATGTTGATTACTTTATCTTAAAGTATACTGGAAGAGCAATGACTAGTACTGAAGTTTATGATTCACTCAAAAAGATTATTGAAAACAAAGCAAACAAGAGGGAGGTTTTAATGCATGGCGCTTAAACTAGCTGATTACAAAACAGACGTACATAATGATTGGTGTCCTGGATGTGGAGATTTTGGAATTGTCAATGCGCTTCAGATGGCATTAGCTGAGATGGGAATTCAAAGAGACAAGGCAGCAATCTTTTCTGGAATTGGATGTTCTGGAAAGACATCCCACTTCATCAATACTTATGGTGTTCATACTTTACATGGACGTGTTTTGACGTTTGCACAAGGAGCAAAGATTGCAAATCCTGAGATGACAGTTGTTGCAGTTGGTGGGGATGGAGATGGTTTAGGAATAGGTGCCGGTCATTTTGTAGCAGCTGGAAGACGAAACGTAAACATGACTTACATCATTTTTGATAATGGTGTTTATGGTTTAACAAAGGGACAAGCATCACCAACACTCAAACTTGGAGAGCAGACAAAATCTTTGCCTTCACCTAATACAAACTATAATGTTAATCCGATTGGGTTGGCAGTTGCAAGTGGATTTACATTTGTTGCACGTGGTTATTCTTATGATGTAAGACATCTTAAAAACTTGATAGTTCAAGCAGTTAATCACAAAGGATTATCATTTCTGGATGTAATGCAACCATGTCCTACGTATAATGATATCAATACTAGAGATTGGTATGCTGGAAAGGATATGGTTGAGGAGGCTCAAGCAAGACATTCTAGAATATACAAACTAGAAGAACAGAGATATGATCCTGTGGTTCACTATGATTCTGAGGCTGAAATCGATGAAAAATTGACTCAAGCCCTCATAAAATCCTTAGAATGGGGAACAAAGATTCCTACAGGCGTGTTCTACAAAAACGACATTATTTCACCATACACACAAAGATTACAAGATAAGATTCCAAACTATCTTGAAAACCCACCTGCAAAACAAAACATCTCAGAGAACGGTCTATCTAACACTGATATTTCAAAAATATTGGATTCCTTAGAAGTATAATTCCTCTTCAAAACCTATTAAGTTATAGGCAAGTTTTGTAGAAGAGTATTTTGCATTTGAATATTTACGAGGCAAATAAAATATTTAGAAAATCAATCATCAAGGGTTTCTTTGAACCCCAATTGGTAAACCTTGATTTTAAAAAATCATCAGTTAAACACCCCTCAATTAATGATGATGGATTAATGCAGTCTGACTTACTTCATGTCTTCTTTGATGTGGATACTGGATCTGATTATCCCGATGGGGATGAATGGTTTATTGTAGAACTGTTATTTCCACACGATGTTACACTTCCAGACAATCTGAAAGGAACTGATTACTTTACAACTCTTTCAGTTGAAGAAGGAAAAACTTTTTGGCATCATCGTGAATTGATTCGATTCAAGTATGGAAAATCAAAAAAACTAGATGATGCATTGGAATTTCTTGAATCAAAATACAAGGAACTTCATGGATTACTAGAACCCCTACAAAAAGATCTCAAGTAGCTTCTACCCATGCATTTCCTCTGAAAATATATTTTTTGTTCTCAGATGATGCAGTATAAAGGCGCCATCTAATTGACTCTGAATCAAACTTGTAGATGATTTCTGAAATTTCTGAAGGCAATTTTTCTGGATCAAGATGATGTGGAAGCAACTCTAAAACAAAATCAATCTTCTCAATTGCGTTATCAAACCACTGCCTGTCTTCAACGTCTACAAAAAAAACTATTTTTGGATTCCCCACAAAATTGATTTTTACCTTTAATGCATTACCTGTACCTCTTCTTCTCTTCATTTCTTTGAAAACTGCCTTTACTTTTTCCCAGCGCTTAAAATCAAACCATTGGAAAAATTCCTCATTAAATGCTAATGGGATTTCTATGTCTAACGAACTAACAAAATCCGAATCATCTTGCTCAATTTCATCTTGAATTATTGTAAAATGCGAATTTAGAAATCCATATAGTACCTCAATCTCCCATGGGGAAATTCCATAATATCGTAATGTTGTCTTTAGTGATTCTACCATCACAATAAAATCCTAAAAATTGTAATTAAAGCTTCAAACCTTCTGAATTAGGACAAATTGACCTTAAAATTAAAATTATATGGATAAAGTCACTACTTTAGATATGAAAAAAGAATTTGTTGTAAAAAGTATTGATTCTGCACCTGACGGTGCTCCATATGTGGTAGTTTCACTATCTTCGATTAAAGATCTCAAAGATACAGCACAAAACCCACAACAGCCTTTTGGTGGCCCAAAAGTCATGGGATTCTCAAACATGAATGACATGATGAAAGATCTAAACAAGATGATGTCTGGAATGGGTGCCGGTGGAATGGGAATGCAAGGAGTTACTCAATTGAAACTCGAAATGCATGAATACAAAGAGATGAATCTCTCAGTTGGAGATAAGGTCTTTTTGGAGATATCCAAAGCTGAAACTTTGGGCGTTTAATTTACCAAATTGTGTTAAAATACTTCCAACCGTAAAAAGCAGCTATTGTTCCAATTACAAATAACATTGGTTTCCACGCAAATACTGGAATGCTAGGTGTTGCAAGTTTCACTTTGTAATTGTCTACTATTGCATGAACGTATTTGTTGATTTTATCATGCCATATTGTATACTCTATCTGATATTTTTTTAGAATCTCTTCTACTTCGTATACAACTGGGGTTCTTTGAGAGAACAAGTGTTGGAGATAGTCTCTTGATACTTCAACTTCTGCATGAATTCCAATTAGTCCCTTCTTAAGATCAACCATTCTGACATGCATCTCCCACGGTTTTTTTAATTTTAAATTCAAACCATTCCCTATTTGTCCTGGTTGTTTATGTTCAAATTTTACTTTGGTAAATCCTTCTTCTGTAAAAATTTTCATTAATTCTTCAAAACTTTTCTTTACGACAACATGTAATTGCTCTACCCCTTGTTTACTGTCTACATCAATTTTATGTTTTAATCCATCAAGAAATGAAACTGTCTTAGGATATGTTGTAAGATATTCCATTATTTTTCCCCCAAAATACCTCTATTTAAAGCAGAACCAACAAAATGCTATGGTGGGCTTGACAATCCTCTAACGTAGACGCATTGATCTGGAGATATTGCCATCTCAGAAGGATTGATTTTTCTGTCAGTTAATCTTGCATCAGAGTTTCTCACAATTGCAAATGGTTTTGATTCTCCACCTTCTCCCATTTTGTGATTTGCTATGGTTGCTAAATTATCAACTACTGCTTGAAATGTAACTTTTAGTGGATTACCGTCAAGATCTTTTTTTGCTCGCATGTCCAAAACTGGTTCAATTCCTGCACATGCTATTGCGACACCTGATGTGCCAATTCTTGCCGGCATTAGTCTGCTATCTACAAGAATCACTCCGACATGAATTGACAATTTTAGGAAAATTTTTCTGCGAATTTGCTCAGAAATCAGATACGGATTTTCAGGATATAATATGGCCTTGCCTTTCTTAGCATTTGATTTATCAATTCCTGCATTTGGTGCCATAATGTTATCTGATGATGTAATTACAAATCCTCCTATTCCTCCAAAAATTTTATCTGATTCTCTGATTATGATTTCTGCAATCTCTGGTTTTAGATTGTATTTTTCAGCAATTTCATTGCCGTACTCTGATGGTTTTATTTTTGATAGTTGTACAATTCTTCCTTGAGAATTGGAAATGTATTTCGTTGAAATTACTAAAACATCTCCCTCTTGTAATTTTGTATTGTTTTTTTCTAATGTTTCAAGTAATGCCTCAAAAACATCAAATTTCCCATTCTTTCTTTCTGCTAATAGCGGTAAAACTGTTAATTGCACAACCTTTTGAGCATTCTATTTCTTTTTTATTGTTCTGAAAAGCTTTTAATCTGTAGGACAAGCTTTTTGGAATATGAATATTGTAGAGAAGATTCTTGCTCGTGCATCTGGCAAGTCTTCGGTATCTCCCGATGATGTTATTTTCGCAAATGTTGACAAGGTAATGGTTCATGATGTGTCAGGTCCAGGCGTACTCAAGGTATTTGATAAATTAAAGAAACAAGGAATTTCAGTTGATAAATTATGGGATCCTGCAAAAGTTTGGGTAGCAGAAGATCATTTCGTGCCTTCAGCAGAAAAGGTATCTGCTGAAAACATTGTGAAACTATCAAACTTTACAAAAAATTATGGGATTGAAAAGCATTTCAAGTATGGTATGGGACAATACGGAATATGCCATACACTATCTCATGAAGAGGCAATGGTAATGCCTGGTGATGTTTATGTTGGCGGAGATTCTCATACAAATACAACTGGTGCATTGGGTGCATTTGCATGTGGATTGGGACATACTGATGTTGCATATGTTTTGTTAAATGGAAAGATTTGGTTTAAGGTTCCAGAGACTCTATACTTTAAGCTAAATGGAAAATTACCTGACCATGTCATGGCCAAAGATTTGATTTTAAAAATTATTGGAGAAATTGGAACCGACGGTGGTGCATACAGAACTATGCAGTTTGGCGGAACAGGAATTGATGAGATGTCCGTTGAAAGTAGATTGACATTATGTAATATGACTACAGAGGCTGGTGCAAAAAATGGAATCGTAGAACCCGATCAAAAAGTTGTTGACTATCTTTCCAGTAGAGGTGCTACAAATTTTAATCTGATCAAAGGTGATGATGATGCAGATTATGCCAAAGTCTATGAGTTTGAATCCTCAGAGATGGAACCCATTGTTGCAAAGCCGTTTTCACCTGAAAATATAACTGTTGTAAGAGAAGCACCATCAGTTGAACTAGACAAGTCATACATCGGTTCTTGTACTGGAGCAAAATACGAAGACTTGGAAGCTGCAGCAAGAATACTCAAAGGAAGACAGGTAAAGATTAGAACAGAAATTTTACCTGCAGCAATTTCAATTTACAAACGTGCCATGGAAAACGGTTTGTTGAAAATTTTCTTAGATGCTGGAGTTACAGTTGGACCACCAACATGTGGTGCATGTTGTGGTGCTCATATGGGTGTCTTGGCAAAAGATGAAATCTGTATCAGTACTACTAACAGAAACTTCCCAGGAAGAATGGGACATGTAGAGTCTCAAACATATCTATCCTCTCCTCTAGTTGCAGCAGCTTCTGCAGTTACTGGTAAAATTACTGATCCGAGGGATTTGGAATGAAAGGAAATATCATAAAATACGCCCAAGACAACATTGACACCGATGTAATTATTCCCGGTCAATATCTCAAAGTACATGATTATGCAGAGCTTGCAACTCATGCTATGGAGGGATTAGATCCTGATTTTCACTCCAAAGTAAAAGAAGGTGATTTCATTTTATCTGGTAAAAACTTTGGATGCGGTTCCAGCAGAGAACATGCTCCAATTGCATTGTCTCATTCTGGTGTAAAGGCAGTTCTTGCATTGTCTTTTGCAAGAATTTTTTATAGAAATTCCGTTGATGGTGCATTTTTGTTGCCAATTGAAATTGATCAAGATGCATATGATGGAATTTCAGAAGGTGACGAAATTGATATTGACATTGCATCAAATGAAATTAAAAATATCACAAAAAATCAGACCTACAAAATGAAACCATTCTCAGAAATCATTGGAAAGATTATTGCTGCAGGTGGCCTCTTCAAGTACAACCCCGACCAAGATTAAAATGGGAAAAACTCTTTTTGAAAAAATTTGGGAATCTCATGTTGTTGTAGAAAAACAAGATGGGCCATCTTTGATTTACATTGACAGACATTTAGTACATGAGGTAACATCTCCTCAAGCCTTTGATGGATTGAGAATGAATAATAGAAAAGTTAGACGGCCTGACCTTACCATTGCAACAATGGATCACAATGTTCCAACAAATGATAGATCTCTTCCAATTTTAGACCAAACATCAGCAGTTCAAATCCAAACTCTGGAAAAAAATTGCAGAGACTTTGGAATTAAACTATTTGACATCAACAGTCCTAACCAAGGAATAGCCCATGTTATTGGTCCTCAACTGGGAATCACGTTACCAGGCTCTACAATAGTTTGCGGTGATAGTCATACATCTACACATGGTGCATTTGGGGCATTGGCATTAGGTATTGGAACAAGTGATGTAGAGCATGTTTTGGCTTCACAAACTATGTGGCTTGAAAAACCAAAACCCTTTGAAATTCGAGTTGAAGGAAAAAGAGCAAATCCTCATGCAGTTACTGCCAAAGATATCGTGCTATCTATTATCAAAAATATAGGAACTGGAGGTGGAACAGGCACGGTAATTGAGTATAGAGGAGAGGGAATCAAAGATCTTTCTATGGAGCAGAGAATGACTATCTGTAATATGTCAATAGAGGCAGGAGCTCGTGCAGGACTAATTGCACCTGATGAGAAGACCTTTGATTATCTAAGGGGTAGAGAATATACTCCCAAAAATTATGACTCTCTAGTTGAAATCTGGAGAGAGAATCTTAAAACAGACAGTGATGCAAAATTTGAAAAGCAGTTTACTTTACACATTGATGATATTGCACCTCAAGTAAGCTGGGGAACTAATCCTGGAATGACTTGCGATGTTACAGAATCTATTCCATCACCTGAAGATTTTTCCAAAGGTGATGCAAACCAAAAGAAGGGTGCAGAAAAAGCACTAGATTACATGGATCTTAAACCCGGAACTGCAATTGAGGATATCAAAATTGATAGAGTGTTTATTGGTTCATGTACTAATGCAAGATTAGAAGATCTGATTGAAGCATCAAAAATAGTCAAAGGACAAAAAATCTCACCTGATGTTCGTGCAATGGTTGTTCCAGGTTCTCAAATGGTAAAAAAACAAGCAGAAGAAATGGGTCTTGATAAAATTTTCATCAATGCCAATTTTGAATGGAGAGAAGCTGGATGCAGTATGTGTCTTGGAATGAATCCTGACATTTTATCTCCTGGTGAGAGATGTGCAAGTACTTCAAACAGAAACTTTGAAGGAAGACAAGGAACTGGAGGTAGAACTCATTTGGTTAGCCCTGTAATGGCCGCAGCTGCTGCAATCAATGGTCATTTTGTAGATGTAAGAAAAATGGATTTGAATTAAAATGGAACCATTCAAAAACGTAACAAGCATTGTGACTCCTCTTGATAAAGTTAATGTGGATACTGATCAAATTGTCCCAAAACAATTCTTAAAATTGGTTCAAAAATCAGGATTTGGAAAGTTTCTGTTCTTTAATTGGAGATACGATGAACATGAAAACAAAAAATCTGATTTTGTACTAAATGATTCAAAATATGATGGCTCTCAAATTCTAGTGGCAGGAGATAATTTCGGGTGTG
Organism: Candidatus Nitrosopumilus sp.; assembly: GCA_046754445.1. GTDB lineage: Archaea > Thermoproteota > Nitrososphaeria > Nitrososphaerales > Nitrosopumilaceae > Nitrosopumilus. The sequence continues at coordinate 20,398 of JBHHVV010000002.1, read as the reverse complement.
GTTCTAGCCGTGAACACGCTGTATGGGCTCTTCAGGACTATGGTTTTTCAGTAATTATTGCACCATCCTTTGCAGATATTTTCTTTAGTAACTGCTTCAAAAATGGAATCTTGCCGATATCTCTAGATGAAAAAACAGTGGAATCTATTCAGAATGAAACTGAGCCAATCCAAATAGATCTTGAAAACCAAATTATCAAAACACCTTCTCAGGAAATTTCTTTTGAGATTGATTCTCACAAGAAAAAAATTCTCTTAGAAGGTCTTGATGATATTGCACAAACTTTTCAATATGAAGACAAAATATCTGAATTTGAAAAGGAATCTAAAATCCCATCTGTTTTATAATTTTCTTTACTGTTTTAGCATTTCGTTCTAAAACCATTGGAGATTCTGCATCGATCCATTCTTTATCTCCAATGTCATATGCACTGATTTTTCCTTCTTTTGATAACTGCTGTAAAATATCAAATGACAGGTTGATCTGTTTTTGTTTTGATTTTGTCTTTATTCGTTTTATAATGTCTGCACCTAACATGTAAATTCCTAAGCACTCAGATAATTGCAATTTCATTACTGGTTTTTCTTTGAATTCTTTAATAATGCCGTCTTCTACAATTGCAAATCCTGTTTCTTCTTTTCTTTTTGTTCTGGTTGCGATACATGCAGAACTCTTTTTCTCTTTGAACTGCTCTTGCATTTTTTTGAGATCAACTGCACATAGATTATCTACAAACCATAACACAAATTCTGATTCACCTTTGAGTTTTTTCTCAATGTGTAGTAAATCCCCACCTGTTCCGCTTTGTGAGTCTTGAACAAATGTGATTTTCTTGTCTTTGCCGTAGTAGTTTTTGATTTGTCCGCCTAATCCAATAAAGTCGGAAATTATGATTACCTCTTTTATGAAACTAAATGATTCTAGATATTTTACGACATAATCAATTAACGGCTTTCCATTAATTGGCGACATTGCTTTTGGAAAATATTCTGTGTATGGTTTGCCTCTAGTTCCTTTGCCGCCAGCTAAAATTATGGCCTTCACAGTCTAACGGTATGATTTCTGCTTTCTTCTTCTTGCGCCAGGTCCGCCAAATTTCTTTGGTTCCTTTCGTCTGGCATCTCCGCTGACTAGATACTTGTCAAAATCAGTGATTCTTTTTCTAAGGTCTTCTCTAGTGGATTTTGGAAATGGGTGCTCTTTTGGTTCTTTTTTGGATTTGGTCCATCCAGTCAAAGCTCTTGTGATTCCAGTTGCAACTGCGCTGGCTTGTCCCATGTAACCTCCACCTCTAACTCTAACAGAAATATCGATTTTGTCTCTCAAATCCCCTGTAATTTCTAGCGGTGCTAAAATTACTTCACGGGCTGTCTCTTGTGGAATCATCTCAACTGGAACGTTGTTAATTCTAACTTTGCCTTTTCCTTTTGTAATGTATACATGTGCGCTGGCTGTCTTTCTTGTTGCAAAATAAATTTCAGTTTTTGTTGTCATTCAGTCCACCCGATAACTCTGCATAGTTCTCCTAATGGAGTATAGTTTGCTGCAGATTTTTTAATTTTTGCTTTTTCAAATTGAATTTTTTCAAGTGATTTAATTTCTGTAGGTGAACCAATGTATGTTCTGAGTCTTTGGTATGATAGTTTACCTGATGGCTTTCTATCAAAAGGAAGCATTTGACGAATCATTTTTGCAATTACTGTATCTGGTCTTCTTTGGTGAACTGGTCCATGTTTATAGTTGATGATACTGTTAATCTCTAAAAATTCTCTGTACTCTTTGATATGGTTTGCTCTACTTCCACTTAACATAATTTTTTCACAATTGACAATTGAAACCCTGTTTCCTTTTACTAGCAATTTTGCAACATTTGATGCCAATCTGCCTGCAATGTGATCAGTGCCATCTACTACAATTGGTCTGTCAGTTCTGACAACTGTTTCTTGTTTAGATCTAATGGGTTTGTTGATTCTTCCGTTAGCCAAGTAGCACTACTCCTTTTCCTGTAGGGTTTTGCTCAATTAAATCTGAATAACTGATTAGTTTTCCGCCTTTGTCTTTAATTTTACTTGCAGCAGAACTAGAAATAGAAAATGAGAATAGTGTAATTTTGTGAGGGATGTCTCCTGTTCCAAGAACCTTACCTGGAAAGACTACTGTATCGTTTTCTTTAGTTAGTTGGCCGATTCTCTTCAAGTTGAGATCTCTTCTTGCAATTGATGGTTTTAGTGCATACTCGGCTAATTTTGCCCAAATTGGGGCATCATTTTTGGCTGATGCCTTTTTTAGATCGTTTGCCATATGTATAACAACTTGATTAGTCATGTGAATAATCCGGTTTGAAACCCAAATATAATGTCTATGCTTAACTTACTCTTCGATTTGGCTTATCATTTCTTTGAAATCGCCTAATTTGCTACTCACTTCATCAACTCCGGAGAGAAGAATTTGCTCTGGGTTTAATGCTCCCGTTGATTCTACAGTGAGAACTTTTTCGTCTTCCTTGTCTGTGTCAACTAGAGTTGAAATATTTGCAGAATTCCATTTTGCATGCTCTGTTCCTCGTCCTAGTCTTGCATAGCACTCTACTTTGATTCTTTGACCTGGTGCTAGCTGAACGATTGGAATTTTATCTGATACTGGTTTCACAGATTCATCTTCTGAGGATAATTCATTTGATAGAATTGTTCTTGTAACATCTGAATCCCCAGAGTCTAAAACTAACATGACTCTACAATTTGAACATCCAGTTTCGCTTTGACAGTCACACTTTGATGGTTCGTTGAATCTTGCCAAGTCTGTCTTTAATGGAATTAGTCCTAGTCTGTGTGCAATGCCTTCGTCTGGAAGTACTGAAGAATTTTCTAAAATGTCTACAGTATCAATTGCAAAAACTGGAACTCCATTAAGACAAATACGTCTAAGTGCGTTTGCATATTGTAACGGAATACCTTTCAGCTTTACAGAAATTTTCTGATCATCTTTACTGATTACATCTAAGGATGACAATGACGAAAATCTTCAAAATCCACATAAAAATCTAGCTGGATTTAGGCGTGGTTGGAAAGAGATGCTATTTGTGAGATTCTGATTTGGAAATTTTGTTAAATATTATTTTTGAAAAATCCACTATATGGCAACCAGAATTACTCTTTGTGTAGATGATGATATTTTGTTAAAACTACGGACAAAACAAGCAAATCTTATAAGAAAATCTACGCGTTCTGTTAGTCTATCTAATGTCATAAATGAGATCTTAAAGACATCTCTGAAATAAAGTTTTCATACTTTCATAAGTTCTGCGTTTTTTTTAAATAACATCTGATTCTATATGTGTGATTTGTCCTTAAAATGATCGTGATGGAAATTGTGAAAAGTAGTATTGAAATTTCACTAGATTCAAACCTGAATGTTTCAATCTAGATTTTTTCCAAAATTCAGATGGCATCCATTTCTGTTTCATGGTATTCAAATGCTATTCTGATAAACTATCTGCACTTACAATGAAAACTAATATCTTCACTAAAGAATGAAGATTAAATTTTACAATTTTTGAATTTTGTTGAATCAAAAACTCCAAAGTACAGATAAATACCAAATTATCATACATACTTTAGAAATGACTGATGTTACTTTGGTGCGATATTCCTTTGAAGGCGAAAAATTTGAAATTATGGTAAAGCCTGATCCTGCTTTAGATTACAAGCTAGGCAAGAAAAAAGATATTTCAGCAGTACTGGTATCTGATGATATTTACACTGATTCTGGAAAAGGTACAAGACCTTCTGCTGAAAAATTGCTCAAGGCCTTCAAAACTGAAGACCAAACAGAAATTGCTGAAATTATTATGCAAAAAGGTGATCTGAATCTAACAACTGATCAAAGACGGAAAATGATTGAAGAAAAGAAAAAACAAATCGTTACTTTTATCGCTAAAACATATGTTGATCCTAGAACTCATTTACCTCATCCTCCGCTGAGAATTGAGCAAGCCATGAAAGATGGCAGGGTTTCAGTTGATCCTCAAAAAAGTGTGGATGAACAGGTAAAAGACATTGTAGAAAAACTACGTTCTATAATTGCTCTAAAGTCTGAAAACCTCCAATTGGAAATTACCATCCCTGCACAATATGCATCCCAATCTTATGCCGTTCTAAAATCCACGGGAACTTTGAAAAAAGAAGAATGGCAAAATAATGGTTCACTAAAAGCAATACTTGAAATACCCGCTGCAGCAAGGCCAAACGTGATAGACAGATTGGGCTCTATAACCAAAGGTTCTGCTACAGTTGAGGTAATGCAGTAATGGATAATAAAAGAAAATACGTTATTCCAGGCGATGTTGTAACTACAGGCCCATTTCGACCTGAACAAAATGTTGAACTACAAGGAAATAAGATAATCTCAACTACTGTTGGAATTTCTGAAATTTATGACGACTCTGTTAAAGTAATCCCCTTAACTGGAAAATACATTCCAAAAATTAACGACTTGGTCATTGGCAAAGTCATATCTCATACTTCACTCTCATGGGAACTTGATATCAATTCATGCTATGTTGGATTCTTGCCTGCACAAGATGTCTTTGGACGAGACTTTTCTGCACATGCTGATGAACTTACATCCAAACTAAAATCTGGTGATCTGGTAGCTGCTAGGATTGCCAATTTTGATAGAACCCGTGATCCTCTAGTTACGATTTCTGATAGAGATTTAGGCAAAATTGACACTGGTGACTTGGTAAAAATCTCTCCAAGTAAGGTTCCACGATTAATAGGAAAAAGAGGTACTATGATTCAGATGATAGAGATGGCAACAGATGCTGCAATTACAATTGGACAAAATGGATGGGTAGTAGTTTCATGTGAGACGCCCGAGGGATTATTAAAGGCTAAAAAAGCCATTGAAATGGTTAATGAAAAAGCACACGTTGCTAATTTGACTGATCAAGTGAAAGAAATGTTAGAATCAAAAGGTGAATCATAATGGGCGGAAGAGACGCAACAATGGTCCTATTGGACGAGAATGGTATTCGTTGTGATGGACGTAAAGTAGACGAACCACGACGAATAATGATCAAAGCAGGTGGACTAAAAAATGCAGATGGTTCAGCCTACATTGAATTTGGTGATAACAAAATCCTAGTTGGTGTTTTTGGTCCAAGAGACGTTCATCCAAAACACATGTCAAATACTGATACTGGAATTTTACGAGTTAGATATCATATGGAACCCTTCTCTGTTGGTGAGAGAAAAAATCCTGCACCTTCAAGGCGAGAGATTGAAATTTCCAAAGTTATCAAAGAAGCATTAGAACCTGCAGTAATGTTGGAGAAATTCCCAAGAACTGCAGTTGATGTATTTATTGAAATTTTACAAGCAGACGGTGGAACTAGATGTGCAGCACTAACTGCTGCATCTGTTGCATTAGCTGATGCTGGAATCCCAATGAGAGATATGGTTTCAGCAATTGCAGCAGGCAAAGTTGCAGATACTGTGATTCTTGATGTAAATAATGAAGAGGATCAAGCAGGGCAAGCAGACATGCCAATTGGCTACATGCCAAATCTTGAAAAAATTACACTATTACAATTAGATGGTGTCTTAACTCCAGAAGAATACAAAAAATGTGTACAAGTTGGAGTTGATGGTTGTAAACTAGTTTATGATCTTCAAAAGAAAGCACTACAAGACAAATTCTTTGGAAACGAGGGTAATTAGAAATGACTACAACATCTGTTCTTGATGAATTAAAAAAAGCACAAATCCTTGAGTTGCTTGAACAAGGAAAAAGAGTAGATGGACGAGCATTAGATGAAGCAAGAGAAATCCGTATTGAAACTAATGCTATCCCTAAAGCAAATGGTTCTGCAAGAGTTTTTCTTGGTGATACCGAAGTTGTATGTGGTGTAAAAATCCAACCAGATAGGCCATTCCCAGATACTGGTGACAAGGGTCTTTTCATTTGTACTGCGGAACTTTTACCTCTTTCATATCCTACTGTTGAAACAGGACCTCCACAACCTCCTGTTATTGAATTAGCTAGAGTCGTTGATAGAGGAATTAGAGAAAGCCACATGGTTGATGTTTCTCAATTAGTTATCGAGAAAGACAAATCAGTCATTGGTGTATTTGCTGATAATGTTGTTGTTGATTATGACGGAAATCTCTTTGATGCATGTTCTTATGCTACAACTGCTGCATTACTTTCATCAAAGACTCCAAAATGGAATTGGGTTGATGATTCTCCTACACTTGCAGAAGGTGAAGAGACTTCATTACCAACTAGTACAATTCCTGTATCTGTAACTATGGGCAAAATAGGAAATCATATTGTTGTTGATCCAAACGGAGATGAATGGGAAAGTATGGATGCACGTATTACTATTACAAGTGACTCTGATGGAAACATCTGTGCATTGCAAAAAGGTGGTTTTGATGGATTCACACTAGATGAGATTGTCAAATGTGGTGAAACCGCAGTTCGAGTAGGCACGAAAATAAGAGAAAAATTAAAAGAAGCTCAGGCAGGAAATTAATAAAATGGCAAAAGCAAAAAAATCTCTAAAAGGACTAGGTGCTAGATATGGAATTAAAATTAGAAAACAGTATACAAAAATCCATCTTCAACTAAAAGAAAAAAGAACTTGTCCTGAATGTGGTTCTAAAACATTTGGTAGAGATGCTGTAGGAATTTGGTCTTGTAAAAAATGCAGCTATAAAGTAGCCGGAACTGCATATGACATTAAACTTTAGTGCCAAAATTATAGTTGATGCAAAAGACAAGACAAAGGCAATTTATGAATCTGTAAATACTGACAATGAGTTTTATCCAGACAACCCTGTTCAAACCCAAATTAAATTAAACAAAAAACTAGTCATCTCAGTTGAATCTGAGAATCTGAGTCATCTGCGAGCAAATCTAAATTCTACACTTAGACTGATTCAGGCAAGTAATGATACTATAGAATCGGTAAAGATATAATGAAACAAAATTTTTGAATAGATATGTCAGCAGGACAAATGCCACCATGGCTTCAAGAACAACTAATGAAACTACAACAATCTCAGCAGAGCTTACAATCTATTATGACTCAAAAACAACATCTCGAAATCGAAAAGGCAGAAACTGAGAAAGCATTAGATGAATTAAAAAAAATTGCAGATGGTGATGTAGTGTTCAAGCAAGCTGGAACTGTTTTGATAAAATCTAAAAAACAAGAACTAATTGACGAACTAGAAGAGAGAGCAGAAATGTCAAAAACACGTGCAACAGTTTTAGAAAAACAAGAAACACGTCTCAAAGAAACTCTCAAAGAACAAGAAGCAAAAATTACTGAAATGATGAAAGGTGGCTCTGCAAATCCACCTCCGGCAGAAGACAATCCTAGAAAATAACTTCTCTGTACAATTTCATACAAGATATTAACAATTTAATCCCAGAGAATTTATGAAATTAGAAAATCTCAGAATTATAGTTGATGAGCGAGAAAAAAAGAGTGGAATTCCAGAATTACTAAAATCTGTTGGAATGAATCTTGAGATGAAGACACTTCCAATCGGTGATTATATTGTGGCTCCTGAAACAATTGTTGAGCGAAAAAGTATACGTGACTTGATGGCTTCAGTCTTTGATGGTAGACTCTTTGATCAATGCTCTAGACTAAAGGAGCACTTTGAGCATCCTATTGTTCTAATGGAGGGAAATGTTGATGAAATTGAGGAAATCACAGAGAACCCTCTGATATTTTATGGTGCAATCTCTACTGTTGTTTTGGATTTTAAAATTCCAGTTATTCCCACTCCTAGTGCAGCACATACTGCAAAATTACTAGTATCGATGTGTTCAAAAAAAGAGCCACACAAAGGCCCCTATTTGAAAAAAATAAAAAAATCATCCGACATTGAACGACAACAATTATCAGTCCTTTGTAGTTTACCCGGAATTGGAGAAAAATTTGCAGTACGGATGCTTGAAAAATTTGGAACTCCATTAAAAGTATTCACTGCTACTACTGCAGAGTTGGCAAAAGTTGAAGGTCTAGGTGATGCACGTGCAAAGAAAATTAAAAAAATGCTTGACTCTAAAAGTAAGCATACTAAAAAATCAAACCAAAAAACTCTGCACGATTAGGCCTTGAGTAATTTTTTCTTCAATGGCGTTCCGCACATTGGACACTCATTTCCACTTGAATGATTTTTTCTACACCCTGGGCAATAGTGAATCCATTTCCCAACATCCTTGATTCCATGGGTCATGATTGGTGATATTTTTAATCCTAAATTCCTCGCAACATTTGATATCGCAAAATCATCGCTGATTATTTCTCCTTTCATCTCAATGCATAGTGCAAGAATTGACATGTCTTGCTTTGATAGCTGAGGATAGTCTCCAGTGTCTTTTGCAGCCTTTGTTGCAGCTTCTGTTGATTTTGGGTCCGGATCTCTAATTTTCAGTCTATTTGTTTCAAGTAGTGTGCCAAGGGCATCGTGATTTTTCTTGATGTGTTTGATTTCATCATAAACTAAAGATGTGGTATAGCAATCATCTGATGATCGAAACGGTACTCCTGCATAAAATGCACTTGCATCTAAAATTCTAAAATCCAAGTTTACTCATTTGTCTCAGTCCTCGTTTCTTTAATCTGATAAAGACTGCTGCCTTTTTGTATTTCTTGATAATAATTGGCTCTTCATATCCTGCAGCTTTTACAACTTGTGCATCCATTACAATGTTGCAATCATGAGATGATATGATCTCAATTTTTTCATCTGGCACAACAATTGATTCTAATCTATACACTGGTGCAACGGGAGTAATTATCAAAACATCCAAACTTTCATGCAAGATTGGACCTCCTAGTGAAAATGAATGTCCTGTAGAACCACTAGGTGTTGCAACAATTACTCCGTCCATTTTTTGTTTTACAGTGTCGTTTTGAAATTTGATTTCAATCTCTGCAGTTTTAGTTAAATTTGTTCTAGCAATGTAAATCTCATTTAATGCTGGTGGGAATTCTTTGCCTCCGCAAGAAGCACTTACTCTGGTTCTCTTATCTAGGAAAAACTTGTCTTTCTGAATTTTATTAATTGCATCGTCTATTTCATCAATTGTAATTTCTGCTAATATTCCTCTGTTGCCTCCAACATTAATTGTCAAAATTGGTGTTTCATTTTCCAAGTTTCTAAATACTCTAAGTGTCGTTCCATCACCTCCTAAAGTAATGACTAGGTCTAGTTTGACTTTTTTTAATTCCTCTAATGATTCAATTTCCTTTGCGCCTTCAACTTTGACTGGTGAGATTGTAAATACTTTGGATTTTTTTGCCAAAAGCTTCTTTGTGACATCTCTTGCTGCTTGTTCTGAATCTTTGTTACCTACTTTGCTTACCACTGCAACGTTTTGTAATTTCAAGCAGTTCTTCTGAACTGTATTTACTTAAAAATGATATTTTTCCTAAATCTTGGAAAAACAATTAAGTATGTAAGCCATATCGATAAAATCATGAGTTACGCACATCCAGAAGTTTTAGTTGATACAGAATGGGTATCCCAAAATCCTCCTAATGAAAATAGAAAACTAGTTGAAGTCGATTATGATCCCGTAAATGGATATCAGAAAGGTCACATTAATGGAGCCAGCCTAATTTGGTGGAAGCGAGACATTAATGATCCTGTTAGAAGAGATATCATTAGTAAAAAAGAATTTGAAGCATTAATGTCAAAAAATGGAATTACTGCAGACACTGAAGTGATTCTTTATGGTGACTTTAACAATTGGTTTGCAGCATTTGTTTTCTGGGTTTTCAAAATCTATGGACATGAAAATCTCAAAATAATGAATGGTGGCAGAAAGAAATGGGAATTAGAAAATAAAGATTACACCACTGATGAACCACAATTACCATCAACAACATATGTCGCACAACCTCCAGATGAGGGATTGCGTGCATACTTGTTTGATGTAAGCAGAGGAATTGGTAAAGAAGACACTGTAATGGTTGATGTTCGTTCTCCTGCAGAGTTTACCGGTCAAATCACAGCTCCTCCTGAATATCCAATGGAGCATGCACAACGAGGCGGGCACATTCCTGATGCAAATAACATTCCATGGGCTACTGCAGTAAATGATGCAGATGGAACCTTCAAAGCAGTTGAAGAATTGAGACAAAACTATGAACCAAAAGGTGTAACACCTGACAAAGATGTTATCTGTTATTGTAGGATTGGAGAAAGATCTTCACACAGCTGGTTTGTTCTAAAGTATCTACTTGGTTATCCAAAGGTTAGAAACTATGATGGTTCTTGGACTGAATGGGGTAACATGATAGGAAACCCTGTGGAAAAATAAATTGTTATTAGACCTTCCAATTCTTGAGAAAGGTTCTTTCTATTTTATCAAAGATGGTAAGACAGATCTTATCTTAGAAGACAAAACTAAGCGAGGTCTTGAAATAAAGGAAACATCCGTTGATGAGAAATTAAATGTCAAAGCCGATAAGGGTATGATTCATGATATGGATGGGATTGGACACTGGGTTCCTATCAGATGGTATTTCTCAAAAGATTCACATGATCTATCTGAAGTGTTAGGCCATGCAGAATCTATGGAAAAAAAATACACAGAACTTAGAGAACTTACATGTCCAGACGATGATGACTGATAACCTTTTTAAATAAATTCAAATAATCAAAATCGAATGTCCTTACTGTTAAAAGATCGAGTTTGGTCAATGGAGGCCCCTACTGCAAAACGTGGTGTTTATCCGCTACATGGTTTCAAACTAGGACTTTACAGATTGCCAATTAAACTAGAAGAACCTGCAGAACTAAAATCAGTTCATGATGGTCTTAAAAAGACATTTGAAATGGATATGTATGCTGATAGAATTTTTGCAACATATCGCTGGAAGGAGCAAAACATGGATGACGTTGATGCCAAAGGGTATGAAGAAGTCGAACTATCAGTTACTGCAGAAATTGTTTCAGGTGAAGTAGTAGATATTATTTATCAGATTTTCCCAATAGAAAAATTCGGTGATCCAAACTGGGTCAAAGACTATAGAAAGAAAGCCGATCACTTTGCAAAAATGATTATTGATACCATTTTACGAAATACTATTTTGGCAGACAAGATGGTTTCTTATTTTGCTAAAACTGAAAAGATTTCAGAGGTTGCAGCAATTCAAAAATTAGAAGAATTAACTCCTTTGGCAAAAATCGTCCTTGGTGCAAAACCAAAACCAGTTGAGGCAACAGAAGATGATGAAGAAGAAGATGATGCAAATATTGAAATTCCAGACGGTGCAAAGCCTGGTCCAATTGATGTTGATTACAAATCAAAAATGAAGCCTTCGTCTTCATATGACGCCCCAGAACATACCATCAAGACTTGGGGCAGAAAAGGAACAAGCAATGGCATCATGGGTGTCTGGGGGGAGTTTGTTTCAGTAGATTATGATATTTGTATTGCAGATGGTGGATGCATTGAAGCATGCCCTGTTGGAGTCTATGAATGGTTTGACACTCCAGGAAATCCTGCATCTGAGAAAAAACCATTGATGTCCAAAGAGCCAGATTGCATCTTTTGTCTTGCCTGTGAGGGCGTATGCCCACCACAAGCAATTAAGATCTTTGAGCAAAAGTAATAATTTATTGCAAGTATAAATAGCGATTAGTAATTCTGTGAGACTAGGGACATGGCAATCAACCCTTTCACCCAGTTAGTGTTTGATCTTTTTATCTTATCTGCTATTGTAATTACCGCATATACTTGCAATTTTTACTATCTGGCATTTCTCTCAAGAAAAAGAAAAGATGTTCTATCTCAAACTGATTGGGGAACTCCATCAGTTACAATACAACTCCCAATCTATAATGAAAAATATGTTGCAAAAAGACTAGTCGATGCCGTTTGCAATTTAGATTATCCTAAAGACAAGATGCGAATTATGGTGTTAGATGATTCTGATGATGATACAGTTGAGCTGCTAGGAGATGTAGTGGATGATTATGAAAAACAAGGCTTTAAAATTGAACACGTAAGGCGTGGAACAAGAAAAGGATACAAGGCTGGTGCCCTCAAATACGCAATGAAAACAACTGATACTGAACTTGTTGCAATCTTTGATGCTGATTTTATTCCACCAACATGGTTTCTTAAAAGAGCAATTCCACACTTTTCAAAATCAAACATTGGTCTGGTTCAATGTAGATGGGGCCATGTAAATGAAAACTATTCTGCAATTACTCAAGCTCAGGCACTTAGTCTTGACTTTCATTTTCTAATTGAACAAAAAGCAAAAAGCAACTCTCATCTGTTTATGAATTTTAATGGAACTGCCGGAATTTGGAAACGTGATTGTATAGAAGATGCAGGTGGTTGGCATACTGCTACTTTGGTTGAAGACCTTGATCTAAGCTACAGAGCACAAATGAAAGGGTGGAAGTGTGTTTTCTTACCTGACGTGGTAGTTAATGCAGAACTTCCTGTACAAATGAATGCAGCAAAACGGCAACAATTCCGTTGGGCAAAAGGTTCAATTCAATGTGCAATTAAATTACTATCTGATATTGCCCTAAAACGTAAAGTTGCATTGGAGGCAAAGATTCAGGCATTCATTCAATTGACTCGCCATATTGTTTATCCATTAATGCTAATACAATTTTTAGCATTGCCAATTTTGTTGGCAGGACAAGTTAATCTTTATGTGATTAGTTTTCTTCCTGCAATAACTATTGCAACTTATCTTGCAATGGGGCCTGGCGCATACATTATGATTATGCAAAGTATGTATCACAAGTCTTGGAAATCCAAAGCCAAGATACTTCCAGCTTTACTAGTTTACAATGCAGGAATGTCCGTCAACAATACTGTTGCAGTATTTGATGCCGTTCTTGGAAAGAAGAATGAATTTCTTAGAACTCCAAAATACGGAATGCTAAAGACAAAAAATGACTGGAAAGATAATGCATATAATTTACCTTTCTCACAAGTAACTCTCCTTGAGATATTCTTTGGAGTTTATGGAATTTTAGGAATATTTATTGCCGTATTTTCAAACAATCCTATCTTTGTTCCAATAATTGGTTTGCAGGCAGTTGGATTTTTCTACATTGCATACATGAGCCTCTCTCATACACGATTTAAAAGAAATAAATCAAGTAATGCTCGTCCAAAAACTAAGAAAGAAAAAATGGCAAATACTGTTTACAAACTTTCAATGATTGGGATTATTGGAATCATAATTTTTGGTGGATTCATGGCAATTAATGGATATAACACAGACATCTATCCTCTTGATCGAATTAGAGGACATCTTGATGGAATTCAGGGCTCGTCTGATCCTGCAATATTACGTGCACATTTACTTGCAATTCAAGCAGATTTGGACTTGGCCATGGAGAGTTTACCTGAAACAACTGATGCTAATGGTGAGATCATCTCCAAAAACCCTGTCTGGATTTTTCAAACAGAATCTACAAACTTCCTTAGAATACAAAGTGATGTAGCAACAATGCTTGCCAGTGTTGAGAAAATTTCTACTGTTCCAAAAGATAGTTCTGCGTATCATACTGGAATGTTAGATGTTAACAGTAGAGCTCAGCTATTGAAGACAAACATTATGGATGCAACGCCATACAAGTATGCCAGTGTTTCAAACATTTTGTTTAGTACAATATGGATAGCAGCAATTATTGGAATCTTTTCTGCATTGAAAAGGAAGAAAGAACAACTCAAAGAAGCAGAAGATACTGGGATTTAAGAAATATTAAGATCTTTTCTAATTTCATCCACTGCTCTAATTCCGTAAATGTCTCTTACTTGTTGAATTCTGATGTTTTCTTTCAACATGTCTTTTCCTATTGCATTTGATAGAATTGAATACACATCGCTGAATCTTACTTCCCATTTATCTGCACAATCTAAAATTTTGCTTATTGCCCATTGTCTTACTTCGTGAGGAAGTGGAATCTTTTCACCTGATTCGATTGATATTCTATCAAAAAGATTTACAATGTCTGCTGTTTGGGAGGCCATTTTTTCAATATCTGTGACTTCTCCGTATTTTGACTCGGAGTTCATTCTTACATTTGATTGATATTCTGAAAGTTTCAATAATGCCATCATCTCTTTTGATGAGTCATCTGATGCCTTGCTTGTTACATTTTTGATTGATTGAATCTCTTCAAATAACTTGTCTGATTTTTTATGAAATTCTGCAGTTGATGCATCTTGTCTTTTCAAGAAATCAGAGGCTGAGGAAATTTTCTGCTCAATGCTATTTGTTTTATCAAATACATTCTGCTTGAAATTCGATATGTCTTCTTGAACTGATTTGAGTCCTTCTCCAACGAATGCTGTAGAGTCTGCCCTTTGGGACAATGTCCCAATTTCAGTCTCAATTTTATCGATTTTTCCGCCTAATTCCTTGATTGACTCCATGCTTAGACTGTCCACAGCACTTGCCTTTGATGATACAGTTTCAAATTGCTGTTTTAGCCCATCTATGACTCCCCCTAAGGAATCAATTTTTGAGGCTTTAGAAGAAATAGAATCAATAGTTACTTTGATTGCTTCAAGTTCTGCGTTAAGATCAGATGTAGAAAATACCACTTCTGAAATTTTTTCAAATTCTTGTTTGAGACTTTGAATGATTTGATTTTCTGTATCTATTTGTGCTGTTTTTCCTGAAATGTCTTCGATATTTTCTTTTAGTTTGTTAATTTCTGAACCAATCTCTAAAAATGAATCGGTCTTACCTGAAACTTTTCGCAAGTCATCTCTTACTTCATCAATTCTTTGTGCAATTTTGATTATCATTTGGGAATTGTTTCTAATCGAATTCATACTGTCTTCTACTTGTTGGGAAATCTCTTGTGATTTTGATATTTTTTGTTCTTCTGATATTTTCTTTATCTCATCTTGCAATTTTGTAGTTTGATTGTTTATCTTATCAACCAGACTGGACTGTGTTCTTACTTGACTTAATCCTGCGTATAATTTTTGCGTATCTTCTTCTATAATGTTGATTTGCTTTGATTGTTTTTGAATATACTCTAATGTTGATGATAACGTATCGATCATTCCTTTCATTGAAAGTAAGACTTTTTGATTTTCTCCGAAAATTTTTGACATAACCTTAATCTCTTTTTGTAGTGCTTTGTTGGAATCTGAAACTGTTGCTACTTTTTTTAGTAATACTGATGGCGATGGTTCTTTCTTTGGATTTTTTTTAACAACTTTCTTTACAACTTTTTTAACTGGTTTTGTAGTTTTTTTTCTTGTGATTTTGGTGGCCATACACATTCAATTAAAAAAATGATGATAAAAAAGTTGGGTCTAAAATAAAAAATGTAAAGAGTTACTTGTTTACGACAGCTGGTTCGTGAAGCAATTCATGAAAGGTCTTTTCAGCTAAACCGTTTGCTGTTTCAATAAATCCTCTTGTACAATATTCGCATTGAATCATACAGTACGGTATGGTACCGTACTATTAATAATCAGGTGATTATAACGTAACCCAAGATGCAGTCAGATACCCCAGGTCATATCTCTACATTTAATTCAGTTGACCTAATCATCACTCTGCATTTGGATTATGATAATTGAGCATAAAGAGGTTAAACATTATGATTACGCTTGAGCCTATTTTCAACTATTTACTATTTCTTTGATTTATTTTCTGAATTTTTAATCCGCAATCATTTTTAAACAAATTTGTTAACTGATAACATGCAAAACATTTCACTTCAATTAGATTCAAGTGGAATTCAAAGCTCACTTAACACAACAGTCACGAGTTTAATTGAACAGATTACTCCGGATCTTCCCCACACTAGTTTTGTAACTGATTTGGCATTTATTATGATAATTGGTGCTGTAGTGACTCTTGCATTTTTTAAAATAAAACAACCTCTGATTATTGGTTATCTTTTTGCAGGAATGTTGATTGGTCCTCTGTCTCCATTTTGGTCCTGGGTGTTGCCTGACGGTGGACCTCCAACTGATGTATTGGGAGGTGTTGGAATTTTATCTGATATTTCTGCATTGAATCTCTTTGCTGAAATTGGTGTTATCTTACTTCTCTTTGTAATTGGAATTGAATTCCCGTACGCAAAAATCAAAAGCATAGGACGTGTTGCAGTAGGGGTTGGAACTTTGGGATTGTTTTCTACACTGGGAGTGATTTTCTATACTGCTACTGCACTTGGAATGGAATTCATGGATGCGTTATTTATCTCTGCAGCATTATCGATTTCCAGTACTGCAATAATTGTCAAAATTTTAGAAGAGATGGGGAGAATCAAAAATGAATCATCTATTCTTGTTTTAGGTATTTTGATTGTCGAGGACGTTATTGCCGTAATTCTAATTTCATCATTACAATCTGTAGCTTTGGTTGGAACTGTATCTATTGAATCCATTATTGTTGTGGTGGTGGTTGCTACTGCTCTCATTGTTGGAACATTTACTGTTGGAACTCGTGTTATTCCTCCTTTGATTGATAGGGTAGCAGCTGCTGAACATCGTGAAATTCTTTTACTAAGCGTTTTAGGTGTATGCTTTGGATATGCTCTTTTAGCAAATATTGTGGGGCTATCTGTAGCCATTGGCGCCTTTTTGGCTGGAGTTCTTGTTGCTGAATCAAAATCTGCCGAAGTTGCAAAATTATTATCTAGTCCAATCAAAGACATGTTTGTAGCAATTTTCTTTATATCCGTTGGCGCCTTAATGGATATCTCAGAACTTGAAAATTATATTTTCATTGCAATTGCTTTGATTGCTGTAGCCACAGGAATGAAGTTTGGCGGTAATTTGATTGGAAATATCATTTTTAGACAAAAACGTGGAAAAGCAATTCGATCTGCATTCACACTAGCTGCTCCACGTGGCGAATTCTCTATTGTCATTGTAAAAGTTGGAGTAGATATTGGAGCTGTAAGTTCATTTTTGTTTCCGTTGATAGGCATAATCTCTATAATCACTGCATTTATTTCCCCATTTTTGGTAAAAGCAGGAGATAAAATAATACCTGCACTAGAGGAGAAAGAGAATGTCTGATGAATTAAAGAAGCTATTAGAACGAGTACATGATGGAATAACTACTTTTGATTTTGATGGAAAAGAAACCCCATGTATTGTAATTGAAGAAAAAAAATATGATGAAATGTTATCAAAAGTTGCTGGACAATCATTATCAATTAACACTGATCTTAACATTTTACAAGATGGATTAGGAAATGTTTTCGTTGAAGTAGTTTTGACTTTTTCAAAAGGAGATATAACTGAAACTTTTCTTGTAAATGCCAAAACAAATCTTGCCTTTTTTGAATCTCTTGCAAAGACATCCATGTTTGCACTATCTTCACCAAAATCTAATTATGGAAAAGACAATGTGTTTATGATTCAATTGCCTAGACCTGAAAAAGCTCAGGATGCATTAGAAATTATTAAAACTGCTCTAGTTCCAAAAAATCAACAATAAATGGTGCAGTTACCGGGATTTGAACCCGGGTCACGTACTTGGCAAGCACGAGTACTAACCAGACTGTACTATAACTGCAACATCCCTTAGGGCTGGATTTGGATATTAAACTGTTTTTAACTATTTCAGACAATATATCGTATGGACAAAATTTTGCTATCTAAAATAGAACAAAAAGTTCAAGATACTATTTCTAACAAAGATGACATTAGACAGTTAATTCAATCAATGTCTGATGTTGGTGATTCAAAATCCTTTGCGTTGGGAATTGCTGTGGGGCGAATTTACAATGCGTTTTACTATCAATCCAAAAGAATTTTTGACAGAGATCCAACAAAAGAAGAATTCGAAGAGTTTTTAGAATTTATTAAAGATAAGAAATCTGATTTAGAACAATTATGGTGATGGTTTGTTCCATTCAATTACTTTTATTGTTGGAGTACCTGGTAATTTCACACATGCTCCTTTGAGTGCTTTTTTTGCTGCCTCTAAATGAACATCTCCATTCACATACATTTCCATGATGGCTTGTCCTTGTCTGACTCTGGCGCCTAAACTGACTGCTTTTCCCCATGATCTTCTCATTCCTTCTGAAACTCTATCTGCACCTGCTGTTGCAATCTGTTTGTTTTCTCTTAGCAGATTGTGTGGGTATATTCTGAGTTTAGAATAATAGCCTGATTCTCCTGTTGTTTTTTCAAGTGTTTTGTTTGCTGCCAATCTAGTTGATTCAATTGCCATGTGTCTGATCTGAATTTTTTCATTGACTAGTAATTGAACACAATATTGGTAAACTCCTCTTTTACCACCTTGAAACTTTGCAATCTTTATCTGAGGTTTACCCTTGATGTACTCCTTTCTGGTAAACACTTGCCCAGTTGCGGTTCTATAATTGGCACCATGCATGATATTCTCAACCTATAATGCCCATATTTTAACGGTTAGCCGACACTCCTTCGTGTTTTCCAATGCTTATATGGAAATCTAATGGTTTTCTCTTCATCATGGAAGAAACTACAATAGTCAACGGTGATCTGATTTCATCTCAAACTTGTATTTCTGATAAAGACATGATTCATGAGTTGGAGCTAAAAGGATATGGTGAAGTTGAAAAAGAAAAATTATTCTTAAAACAATTTGAAACTCTTTACTTGTTATACACTAAAAGACTAATTTTGAAGAAAGGAAAAAAACAAATAGATTTTGATTCTTTTATGAGCATATGTCAGAAATCTAATTCTGAAATTCTGACAAAATTTTTGATATATCGTGATCTACGAACTCGAGGGTATGTGGTAAAAGATGGCTTTGGATTTGGCTCTGACTTTAGAGTTTATGAACGAGGACATTTTGGCGAGAAAGGAGCGAAATTTCTGATCTTTGGTCTAAATGAAGGTCAGCAAGAAAAAATGGGAAATCTCCAAAAAAAAATTGAAGAGATCACTCAAATGGGTAAAGAACCAATAATTGCAGTAATAGAACGTCGTGGTGAAGTTATTTATTACAAAATCAATCGGATGAATTTTTATGAAAACAAAGCAAGATTGGAAGAATCATTCAATCTTTAATCCTGCATTATCCAGTCTGACGAGTATTTCAAAAGATTGTTTTCTTCAGCATACATAAAATCGTAAACTTCAACATATTTTGTCTTGTTCTCCCACAAATCTTCAAAATCTTTCATCTTTCTTTCTACTCTTGACTTGTCATTCCATGAAGTAAAAACATCAACTGATTCAAAATCTCTTGTTTGAGTAGAAAATGATTCTCTAGAAGTTCCAGTAAATGCAACTGCTTGATCTTCACCATCTATGAAAATTCCAATTCTTTCAGAGAAAGAATCTGCAACTTGTTCTGAATTTGGGATTGCAATCTTTAATTCAATTTGACCATTATCTACAATATTTTGAAGATTTTGAATTTTAGAATCTTTGATTAATTTCCCTTCAAAAGATTTTGTAAATTTTTCAGAAAATAATTTTGTAAATAGGTTAAGGTCTACTGTTCTGAATCGGTGACCTGTTACCATTCTTAACTTTGCATTTCCACCTGCAAAATTATCAAATGCCATTGAAATTGTGGCAAGTGTTTGAATTGACAAAAAATCAACACATCTGTCATACTCGATACAATTACTTAGGCATGGAAAGAAAAATTCTGCTACGATATCATTTCTGTCTGAACGATATTCTTCCTTTAATTCAATTTCTCTTAGGCCCAACATTAATCATTCAAAATTTTGTTATTTAAAGAAACAATTCATTATTATTCATATATCTAAAGTACTCATATCAAATTTGTTAAATGCCACTCATTTTTGTTTGTAAAGAAAGATTTTGGAAAAATTTTGCTTTACAAATTCATCAAACCATAAAAAATCATAATGCTGGCGTATAGACAAGGAGTTGCCGTTTGACCTTTTCAGAAAACTATATGCCATAGATTGACCGATTGCTGGTATTGACCTTTAACTATACAGTAAAAACTCAAAAAAGCGTAGATGACATTATTTCAGAAATTACTGCTAAACTCTCAGAAATAAAATTTGGTGTTTTGGGAACCTTAGATTTCAAGGAAATTTTTGCAAAAAAAGGAGTTGAATATCCACATTCATACAAATTACTCGAAGTCTGTAATCCTCAAGCAGCAAAACAAGCATTAGATTCTGATCCTAATATTGGATTGCTACTTCCGTGTACTATTGCAGTATATGAGAAAAATAATGAGAATTTTATCAGTTTAGCAAAACCCACTGAATTGCTTTCAGTTACATCCAATGCAGAATTAGAGTCAATGGGAAAAGAGATTGAAACAAAATTGATTCAAGTAATTGATAATGTGAAATAATTGGTTTAATCTCTCAAGAGTAAAAGATTCATACTTATGAACATCATAATTCCATATTGAATA
>JBHHVV010000001.1:0-54022 GCA_046754445.1 Candidatus Nitrosopumilus sp. | reverse complement strand
CATTAATCAACATTGCATCATTTTTGATGTATTGTAGGGTTTTAGGATGAGTTGGGTAAACCACTTTCAGGATTTGGCGATGTTAATGCAAAATTACTCATAGTTGGACTAGCGCCAGCTGCTCATGGTGGAAACAGGACAGGCAGAATGTTTACAGGTGACTCATCAGGGGATTGGGTGGTAAAAGTAATGAATAAACATGGATTTGCATCTATTCCCACCAGCCAAAGCACAGATGATGGATTAATTCTAAAAAATGCATACATTACAGCAGCGGTTAGATGTGCTCCACCCCAAAACAAACCAACTAGAGAAGAGATGGATACGTGTTTTGTGTATTTAGAACAAGAAAAAAAAATTCTAAAAAACATCGCCATAGTTTTGTGTCTTGGAAAAATAGCATATGATACCACTTGTAGATTATACAAAATTAAACCAGAAAAGTTTGGTCACAATAAATTATTTCAATACAATAGCATCCAAATTCTCACATCATATCATCCATCAAAACAAAATACTCAGACAGGCAGATTATCCTGGAATCAGTGGTCTGCAGTATTTGCAAAGGCTAAAAAACTCATTGCAA
This sequence comes from Candidatus Nitrosopumilus sp., assembly GCA_046754445.1. Lineage (GTDB taxonomy): Archaea > Thermoproteota > Nitrososphaeria > Nitrososphaerales > Nitrosopumilaceae > Nitrosopumilus. The sequence continues at coordinate 53,436 of JBHHVV010000001.1, read as the reverse complement.
AAAACAAAGCAAAATAATAATTTAGTTAATATTTATACAGTTTAAACAATAATTTCAAATTAATATTAAGGATTCATTCAGAATTACTTAAATTCTATATTTGTATAGAGTAATTGACGAGGAGCCTGTCATACCAGCCAATATTCAAAGGGAGAGCTTTGAGGAGGCAGACAGATAGGAAAAAAGGAAAACACGAAAAAAGATGGAAGTATCTAGGATTCGTAGTTTTCCAGCATACCTCGTTTCCTATTTCGTAAAGTAAAATTTCCAATCTCAAATAATCTTAGATCATATGCATCATAGCAAACAACATAAAAAAAGTGTAGTTGCAATATGTGTGATTATCCAAATGAAGTAAAAAAGTTTGGTCACAGATTTGAAGAAGAAAATGCAATAGAAAGATGAATTTGAAAAAGATGTAGACAAAGCTGAATCAATTATTAATGATATTTGCAAATCATGTGAAAAGGATCAACACCAAGATCAGCCAAACTAGTTATAAAAATAAAATTAATTCATTAACCTTAATTGTAAAAACAACATTAAATCCATAATGAAAGAAATAATATTTATGATAATTTTATTTTCCACAATCCCCCCAGTTTTGGCTCAAGAGTATCCAGAGCTCGGAGTAAGAGTAGAAACTGTAGCTGATAATTTAACTATACCATGGAGTATTGATTGGTTACCAAATGGAGATGTAATATTCACGGAAAGAAACGGACATCTGAGAATTATTCAAGATGGAGAACTATTACAAGAGTCGTTACTAACACTGGGAGTAGGTGGAATAGAAGGTGGCATGTTAGGAGTAACAGTTGATCCAAACTTTGAAGAAAATAATTACATCTATCTATATTACACTTACAATAATTTTCTTTCAACTATAAACAAACTTGTAAGATATCAGTTAGTGGACAACATATTAACTGAAGATAAAATATTACTTGATGAAATTCCTGGTGGACCATTCCATGATGGTGGAAGAATTCAGTTTGGTCCAGATGGAAAACTATACATTACAACAGGTGAAGCAGGAGACCCAAAATTATCGCAGGATCTTAATTCATTAGGTGGAAAAATTTTACGGATTAATTCTGACGGAACAATACCAGATGACAATCCATGGGAAAATTCTCCAATTTATTCAATTGGTCATAGAAATCCTCAAGGAATTGATTGGGATAGATTAGGAAATCTGATTACAACAGAACATGGACCATCTGGATGGAGAGGAGCAGCACATGATGAGATTAATTTGATAATTCCAGGCTCAAATTATGGATGGCCAGACATTATTGGTGATGAGACATTAGAGGGACTAGAGAATCCAATTCTACATTCAGGAGATGATACATGGGCCCCTTCAGGCTCAGAGTTTTACTATGGAGATAAAATTCCAGATTGGACTGGAAAATATTTTGTTGCAACACTTAGAGGAAGTCATCTTCATATGATTGACTTTGATTTACAAAATAATTCAGTTATTTCACATGAGAAATTATTCCAAGATGATTTTGGAAGATTAAGAGATGTTCAAACAGGACCTGATGGATTTTTGTACATTCTTACAAGCAATCAAGATGGAAGAGGATTTCCAAATCCAGGAGATGACAAAATTCTTAGAATTATTCCATTGCATGAAATTAATAATTTTGAGGAATGTATAGCCGCTGGAAATCCTGTAATGGAATCATTTCCAAGACAATGTAGAACAGAAGACGGCAAACATTTTGTTGAAGTTATTTCAAAAATTCCAGAATGGGTTAGAAAAATAGCAAAATGGTGGTCACTAACACAGATTTCAGATAAAGATTATTCTTCAGGATTACAGTATTTGATTAATCAAGACATCATAAGAATTCCTACTGTAATCACACCTAAAGGAGATTCAGAGCAACAATTACCATCATGGTTAAGAAAAGATGCAGGATGGTGGAGTCAAGGATTGATATCAGATGGTGAATACTTGAAAAGCATTCAATGGATGATAAATAATGGATATATCAAATTAAAAGTCTGATCGCATTGAATTGGCACAAACTGAGAAATTGGATCTACTTTTTATTTCATAACAACGTATAGTATTACAGAAAGCTGACACAATATCCTATTGTCTGAATGCTGGTGATTGTTTACCGGTCTGAGCATACAGCAGGGCTGTGTAAAGGTTGAACCGCGATAGTCAGCTTTCAAATTTATTAAAATAGAAAAATTCATCTAATCAATGAATTACAAAATTGGTTGTACTGGATGGAGTTATCAGGGTTGGTCTGGTTCATTTTATCCAAGAAATCTCAAAAGTTCTGAATGGCTCAAATATTACTCTCAGATTTTTGAAATTACTGAAGTCAATTCAACATTTTACAGAATTCCATCTCAGGAAATAGTAAGAAAATGGAATGCTGATACACCACAACATTTTAGATTCACAGCAAAGTTTCCCTCAATTATAACACATGAAAAGAGGCTGGAAAGGGTAAATTCAGAAGTATTTTCATTTTTGTCATCATTAGTTCCAATTCATGAAAAGATTTCAGCCTTAGTGTTACAGTTACCACCATCACTTTCATTTGAGGAAACAAAGCCAAGACTTGAAGAATTGTTTGATATTCTACCAGATGATTTTTTGTATCCAATCGAAGGAAGACATGAATCATGGTTTACAGATAAAGCAACAACATATCTAAAACAAAACAAACATTGTCTTGTATGGAATGATGTTTTAGGAATCAACAATCCTATGCCTATCACTTCAAACTATCTTTATGTCAGATTAATCGGGGAACGTTCTATTCCAGATTCAGAATTCGGTAAAGTATCAAAAGATAAAAAGAAAGAAATTAAAATCTGGACAGACAAGTTGGAAAAAATTTCAGATATTCCACTTGCAATGATAATGGCAAATAACCATTTTGAAGGTTTTGGGCCTTCTACTGCAAACTCTTTAAGAATGCAACTGGGAATGAGAGAATTGATGTGGGAAGAAAAAAAGCAAAAAACATTAGGAAATTTTTAAACAGAAATTCTTCAATTGTTAGGGGGAGTATTGAAGAATCCCTGCTAAACATCCAGCCAAACAATAGGATGTTAAGATACAAAAACCATTTTCAATATTTAAGGTAATGATGTAATAGTGTTGGTGCCAAGTCCAATTACCTCACCAAAATAATATCCAGACAGAATTGTTCCAGTAGACCAAATACAAGATCCGCCAAAAGTGTATAAAACAAATTTTGGAATTCTCATTTTTAATAATCCAGCTGGAACTGAAATCATTTCTCTCATAACAGGAACCATTCTTCCCAAGAATACTGCTTTATCCCCATACTTTTCAAACCAAACTTCAACTCGTTCTAATTTTGATTCAGACACTTTGACATATTTTAGATATCGAATAAGAACAGCTCGACCTAGTTTTAATGCAATCAAGTAGATTGCTGATGTTCCAATGGTAGCACCAATAGCACCCAGTATAATCATTGGAACAATGCCAAATAATGAAATTCCTTTTTGAGATGCCAAGAATCCAGCAGTTGGGAATACTGCCAATGTAGGAATAGGCGGCACTATAGTCTCAAGCAAAGCAGCTAGGAAAATCCCTTCATAGAGATGATTTCCTAGAAACTCTGCAATCCAAACCAGAAAGGAATCAAATGGCTCCATTTGCTTCTGGCAATGAAATCTTACTAAATTACTTTACGAGTATAAACTCAGACAGATTAGTCATATTTTGCACTCAGAGTTCATGGTTTGAGAAAAACCTTCAGAGAAGTGGGTTCTTTAGCATAAGAAATTGCATCTTGGAATTGTTCAAGCGGAAATGTTGAATCCACCATTTCATCAACTTGAATCATCCCAGTAGCAAGTGCATCAATAGCTGGTTTGAATAACCCACAACGGGAACCAATCAGAGTTATTTCATTGACTACTGTAGGAGTTAGATCAAGATTTTCTTTTGAGGCAATAGTGGATTTTAAAATCACTGTTCCACGAGGTTTAACTAATTTCATAGTATCAGAAAATCCAGAATTACTTCCAGTAGCTTCTACTACAAGATCAAAATTGAATTCATCAGATGACTTTAATCCAATTTTCGTTTTTATTTTCAATTGCTCTAAAATTTGTAATTTATTTTTGTGTCTACCAAAACATGTAACATTGTTACAAGACAATTTTAAAACTTGTGAAATCAGTTGTGCAAGTCTACCATCACCTACTACTGCAACATTCCATTGAGGATTAATTTTGACTTGTTCTTTAATTTCAAATGCAGCAGCTAATGGTTCTACAAAAACTGCTTGCTCATCACTAATAGAATCAGGAATTTTGTGCAAATTTTTTGCAGGTAATGATAAAAATTCTGCAAATGCCCCATTTCTTTTTAAGATTCCAAGTACAGTTCTGTTTGGACAGTGTCGTTCCATTCCATTTTTACATGAATCACATATACCACACCCAACATTGATCTCACCTACAACACGCTTTCCTATCAAATCATGATTTTTAGATTTTTCCACGGTTCCAACAAACTCGTGTCCAAGAATTCCATGGTAGGTCATGTAGCCATCTAAAATTTCCAAGTCAGTTCCACATATTCCTGCTAGGTTCACTTTAACTAATACTTCCTCAGTATTTGGTTTTGGAAAATTTTCATCAAATGTAATTTTTTTTCCATCAAAATAGGTGGCTTTCATAGAATCAATTCCTATAACATCTAATTTTAAAATTCTGAAAGTTCTTTCAAATGAAAAACACATTTTTAAATAATTTGTAGAGATATGTAATTATGCCAAGAGTTTCTCATTTTGACATTCCAGTTGATGATATTGAAAGGGCACAAAAATTCTATCAAGAAGTATTTGATTGGGAATTTGAGAAATGGGATGGTCCAATGGATTATTGGATGGTGACTACTGGAACAGAAGAACCTGGAATTAACGGAGGGTTGTCAAAGAGGATGGCAGGACAAATAGGAATGTCAAACACTATTGATGTTTCATCACTTGATGAATATGCAAACAAAATTGTACAAAAAGGTGGACAGATAATTATTCCAAAAATGGCAATTCCAAAAGTTGGATGGTTTGCACAATGTACTGATACTGAAGGAAATATGTTTGGAATAATCGAGATGGATGAAAAAGCAGAATAATACCACCTAGATTAATAATCAGATAGATTTCAAAATTAACAATTGAGTTACAAGTTTTTAGATCATGCAACGGATGCAATAATCGAAATTACTGCAAAAGACATCAAAGAAGCATTTGCAGTAGCAGCTGATGCAGAAATTAATCTTACACTTGATCAAGATAAAGTAGAAGAAAAAGACCAAAAGAAATTCTCGGCCAGAGGAAAAGATCTACGTTATCTTCTATTTAGTTGGTTGGAAGAGATCCCATTTCTTCTAATCACAGAAGGGTTTGCAATAAGAAGAATAGAGTTTGACATCATAGAAAATGAAGGTTTTACAATTAATGCAACAGCATTTGGAGAAACATTAGATGTACACAAACATAATTTCAAAGTTGAGATAAAGGCACCTACATTTTACGATATGGAAATCAAGACCAATGATCAAGTCTATATGAAATTCTTATTAGATTTGTAAATGTTGTGAAGATTTCTTTGCAAGAAACAAGAAGAAATTATACGTGTTTTTTAAAAAATGAACTCTAAAAAACAGTATTATGCGTAAAGAGTTAACAGGATTTGCCATATTTTCATTATTTTTGATTTTGATTAATCCAGTATACGCAGAGGTTACAGAAATTGCAATGGGGAAAAGCTTCTACACGATTAATGAGAAAATATCATTTTTAGGGGCGGAAGATGAAGGTAGTGTTTTAGTAAATGTTGTTGTAAAAGATCCTACTGGAAGTACAAAATTACTTGGAGGATTTTCAGATCCTGATGGAATATTTGAAACTATTCCACAATCAGTAGAAAATATTTTTTCAGTAATTGGAACTTATAATGCAACAGCATTTGTGAATAAAATAGAAAATGGTACAACTATATCTATTCAGTTTGATGGAACTAGAGTCATGGAAATAGCAGGCTTTACATTACAACTTAATTCAATTTCAGATAAAATTGTTGAAGTAGAAAACACAGTTTCGTTTACAGCTAGTGTGTCTGATAGTTCAATTACAAATGTGGTTTATAGTTTAGAAAATGAACCAACAGGGGCAACGATAGATGCAGATACAGGGAAATTTGTTTGGACACCATCAAAATCTCAGGGAAATATTCAAGATGTATTTTATACTTTTTACATTGTTGCAAATAATGGAAATCAAGAAGATAAAGAGAAAATAACAATTACAGTAAAGCAAGCATATGTTGAACCTGAACCAATACAAAAATCACCGGAACCTGAGCCAGAGCCAGTCACCGAACCACAAGAATTACAGATTCCAGCTTCATTTGTAGATGAGACAAAAGATCCACAGAGTTATGTTGACAGATACAACAATGAAATTACATACAAAAAATGGTTTGATGAGAATCATTCTGAATATGATTCAATTTATCAGGCAGTGGGATTGGAAGAACCATTACAGATTCCAGCTTCATTTGTAGATGAGACAAAAGATCCACAGAGTTATGTTGACAGATACAACAATGAAATTACATACAAAAAATGGTTTGATGAGAATCATTCTGAATATGATTCAATTTATCAGGCAGTTGGATTAGAAGAGCCTAAAATATTAGCAGCATTCGTTGATCCAAATATTGATCCGCAATACTACATTGACAGATACAATAATGAAATTACATACAAGGATTGGTTTGATAAAACATATCCAGATATAACAATTTACGAGGCAGTAGGAGTAGAAGAACAAGATATTGAAGAACCTGAATTTGGTGAATGTGGAGAAGGAACAGATTTGGTGAATGGAATGTGTGTAATAATTGAAAATTCAGAGGGTGGGGGATGCCTAATTGCAACTGCCACATATGGTTCTGAGATGGCACCACAAGTTCAATTCCTCAGAGAGATTCGAGACAATAAGCTGATGAATACTAATTCAGGAGTATCATTTATGACAGGATTTAATCAGTTCTACTATTCGTTCTCCCCATACATTGCAGATATGGAAAGAGAAAATCCAATATTCAAAGAAGTAGTAAAGATTGGGATTACTCCATTATTATCATCATTATCATTATTATCATATGCCGATTCTGAATCAGATGTCTTAGGAATTGGAATAGGCATAATTTTGATGAATGTAGGAATGTATTTTGCAGCTCCAATAATTATTATTTTCAAAACAAGAAAATACATCAAAATTTAGAAAAAACCAGAAAAATTGTAAACCTCAATTGATCAAATGGGTAGTGAAATTTATTATTTGATTTATTAAATTTTAGTTTAAGGAAATAATTGTAACTTGGAAAACAAATTAATTTTTAGTGTCTTATTTTTGTTATGTATTGTATCTATTCATAGCGCATATGCAGAACCCCCAGCCCTTATTCCAGACAAGCCAGAAAATCTAAAGGCATTTCCAATTTCACCAACTTCAGCAATAATCATATGGAATGAGCCTGAAATGGAAGAAAATATACCTACAATTACAGGTTACAAAATTGAATACAAAATAGGTTCGGGTGATTTTATTGAAATCACACCAAATACCCAAAGTACAGCTACATCATTTATTCATCAAGGATTAGATTCTGAAGTTTATTTTTATCGTATTTACTCAGTTAATTCAGAAGGAACTAGTATTTCATCATCAACTGTTTCTGTAAAACCTGAACATACTACAACTCCTGCAGCATTAGCTGCTACAGCAATCACACCCAGCCAAATAAAACTTTCTTGGTTACCCCCATCAGAAACTTTTGGACAAACAATTGATGGTTACAAGATAAAACGAGAAATTATTCCAGGAGTGTATGATGATGTAGGAGACACAAATGGAAAAACTAATTCATTCATTGTTAGCAATTTATCACAAGACAAGACTTACACATACGCAGTAAGTGCAAAGATTGGATTTGGATATACACAAGAATCAAACACAGCATCTGCAACTCCTAGAGAAGATTCAGTAGACATAACACAGGATCCAATTACATCAACTGCAGTTCAAGTGACAGTTTCTTCACCACCAATAAAACTAACTGCATCAGTTGTTTCATCAACTCAAATTAATTTATCATGGAGCCCTCCAGTAGAAGATGGAAATACACCAATTACAGGTTACAAAATTGAAGTAAAAAAAGATAATAATGCATTTACTACGTTAGAAAATTTAGAAAGTAATACAACAACATTTTCTCATAAAAATCTAATTACAAATTCCAAGTACACTTACAAAGTTTCAGCAATTAATAATGCAGGAATTAGTGATCCATCAAATGAATTTTCTGCCACTCCAAAATCAACAAATATCCAAATTAGTCCAATTGGAAAACTAACAATAGATGAAGGGAAGGTACTGTCATTTTCAGTAAAACTTGTAGATAAATCAGTTCAAAATGTTGTGTTTAGTTTGGGGAAAAATTCACCTACAGGTGCAAAAATCATATCAAACACAGGCATGTTTTCATGGACACCATCTTCTTCTGATGGTGAAAAGACTTACACATTTGATGTAGTGGCAAAAAAAGATGGACTCTCTGATAGAGAAACAATAACGATCTCTGTAAATGATATCGAAGGTAATTCAGAAACTAAAAAAATTTCTGAACAGGTCACCAAACCACAAGAATTACAGATTCCAGCTTCATTTGTAGATGAGACAAAAGATCCACAGAGTTATGTTGACAGATACAACAATGAAATTACATACAAAAAATGGTTTGATGAGAATCATTCTGAATATGATTCAATTTATCAGGCAGTGGGATTGGAAGAACCATTACAGATTCCAGCTTCATTTGTAGATGAGACAAAAGATCCACAGAGTTATGTTGACAGATACAACAATGAAATTACATACAAAAAATGGTTTGATGAGAATCATTCTGAATATGATTCAATTTATCAGGCAGTGGGATTGGAAGAACCTAAAGTTAAAGAGAAAAAATTTGGAATTTGTGGTCCTGGAACAAAATTAATTGATGGATTATGTACTATTGTTGAAAAACCAAAAGTAAAGCCATGGTGGCAATTTTGGTAACAAAATAAAAAGTTAAGTTTTAATCACAACAATTTATCAGAATCAACATGGGAAAACTGAGTAGAAATCTTAGAATTTGTGGTGACTGTGGAGTTGCATATACTTCAGTCAGCTTTACAAAATACATTGATCAGTGTCCCATTTGTAAATCACGAAGGTTTGAAGCAATTCCAGTAAAATCAGAAGATGAGTAGTATTAACTAACTCGTCTCTGGCAATGTTTTGCATAATTCTTCAATGTTTTTCAAATAACATTCAGATGAACAAAAATCACTAAACCGGTTCTCAAATTCTTTTTTGCATTCTCTACAAGTACGTTTCATATCAAGAAAATGGTTTTTTCATATATAACCAAAAAAGAATATTTTACATAGTGCCAACATTGAATTAGGCAGGATTTTTTAGTAGAGTGAATTTTTGTAATCTATTGTCAGAAGACCCAGAAATTGCAAAAATAATGCAGAAAAAGCTAAATGAGATGCTAAATCAAAAAAATGAGCCAAAAATTGAGCCGGGAATTATTGATTTGAATGGTTCAAATTTTGACCAAATAATATCTGCTGAGAATCCAACACTAGTAGATTTCTGGGCAGAGTGGTGTGGTCCATGTAAGTCAATGCATCCCGTTTTTGAGAGCTTATCAAAGAAATATCCAAATGTAAAATTTGCGAGAGTTAATGTTGACCAAAATCAGAACATCGCAATGAAGTTTGCAGTACAATCCATTCCAACATTTATCATGTTCAAGTCAGGACAAATCGTTGATAAAATGATGGGAGCAGTAGGAGCTCCTGGAATTCATATGATCTGCAAAAAACATTCTAGCTAATAGCCGTAAATGGGTTCTTTTTCTCTCTGAATTCTAACAATATCATTTAGAACTTCTTGTTCTTCCGGACTTAGTTTATGCATGAATTTGTTTAGAAGTTGTTTTGCTTCATGTGATGGTGGAAACGTATAGTATACTTCTTCCTCAAAGATTTGTCTTCCAATAGTTACGTCATTTACAGAGCAAGCAACTTCATCTCCTGCTTTTGCAGAAGAAACTGTTTTTTTGTCAAGCTGAAGTTGGTGAATTGTGCCTACTTTACGTCCAGACATATTCATAAACGGAATTTTATGTTTTAGATTTCCAACATCTATGCGAATTCCAAACACTGCAGGATTATTATTGCGAAATACCATTCCTTTGAGGAATGTAAATTTTGAAACAGGGGTTAGTTCTGAAAATATTGCATCTTCTTCATGTGCAGTATCTTCTTCAACCCATGCATTATAGTTATCAATTAAACTGTAGATTACTTTATCTTCAAAAACTTTGATGTGACTAGTTTCTGATTCTTCTTTTGCATCAGGTAAAATTTTGACATTAAATGCTAAAATAATTCCCAAGTGTCTATCATTTTCTTTTACAGCTTTTGCCTCCATGATATCTCGTCTATTTACAGGACCAATATCGGCTTTAGCTACAGGAACTTGTGAGCGTCTAAGCATCTCAACTATTGCCTCAAGTGAGCCTATTGTATCACATTTTAGGATAATTCCATTTGTTTCAGTATCAATAAATACTGATTTCATCTCAGATTCAATTTGCTTAGTGTATTTTTCAATCTCTTCTTCATTTGTGGCAACATAAAGTGTACTTCCAGGAAGAACTCCCTCTAATTCAGGAGATGCGATTTTTAGTCCTGCAGCTGCATCTACTTGAGCAACTGGTTTGAATTTATCTCTAGGATCCCGCATTTCATCAAGTGGTTTAGGTAACAGGATTGCTTTGGGTTTTGTAATAATAACAGAATCCCTTTTTGCAACTACTATGCTATTTTCTTTTTTAATAGTTCCATCAATTAGAATAATATTTGCAGTCTGCCCTAATCCTACTTCATCATTTACTTCTAAAACAATTCCACGAGGATCTTTTTCTTCTTGATTTAGTCTTTTTTGCAAATATTGTTGTGTTAATCCAACCAAGACACTAAGCAATTCGGGAATTCCAACTCCAGAACGAGCAGAAATTGGAACTATAGCAATTTCTGATTTAAAGTCCTTTACGCGATAAAATGCTTCTGATTGATATCCCAAGATAGAAAGCGTACCTACAACATCATAGATTTTTTGATCAAGATCAGCTTGAATTGATGCATCTTGTTCTTTGATTGCCTTTGAGATAAATGGAGTTTCAGATTTTCGCCATCCAGAAATTTGATCACATTTGTTCAGAGCAACTACAAATGGAACTTTTCTACTCTGTAAAATTTTCAAACTTTCATTTGTTTGTGGTTGAAATCCACGATTAACATCAACTACCAAAATTGCAATGTCTGCAGCAGAACCACCTCTAGAACGTAAGTTGGTAAAGACTTCGTGTCCAGGGGTATCAATTACTAGAATTCCTGGAACTTTGTTTTCAGACTTTTCTAGTTGTTTGTAAAGTGGTCCACATGTCTCTTTGATTGTCTCAGATGGAAGAAAGCTTGCACCAATGTGCTGAGTAATTCCTCCTGCCTCTCTACCTTGAACACCTGTTCCACGAATTCTATCTAATAGAGATGTTTTTCCAGAGTCTACGTGACCAAGAACTGCCACTATGGGCTGACGTATTTGCAAATCAGATCACTCAAATGCTACCCTCGATTCGTGATCAAAACTTTCTTGAGAATCTGATGCGTGAATAATATTTTCACTAAATCCCAATCCAAAGTCTCCTCTAATAGAACCAGGTGTAGCTTCAAATGATTTTGTTGCACCAATCATAATTCTAGTAGTGGCAATTGCATTGTTTCCTTCAATAATTGCGGCAACTACAGGACCAGATGTGATAAATGATGTTAATTCACCAAAGAATGGTTTATCTTTATGTACACCATAGAAATTTTCTGCTTGTTCTTGAGTAAATGTAAACATCTTTAGTTTCAAAAGTTTGAATCCTTTTCTTTCAAATCTTGAAATAACTTCACCAACTAAATTTCGAGATACTGCATCTGGTTTTACAATGAATAAAGATTGTTCAGTCAATTCTATTTCTTTCTAATTCCGCCTTTGACATATTTTTTGGTCCACTTTAATTTTCTTGGATCACGTTTCAACACAAGTGCATTCTTTTTACATTTTGCAGAACAAAACCATAGAACAGTTCCATCATTTTTTGCAAGCATTGTACCAGAACCTTTGGCGACAGGTCGGTCACAGAAATTACATGGTTTAACTAAAAGACTCATATATTCACCTATTTGATCTTCTTTGCTTCTCTCTCAGTTTCTCTTAGCATGAGAATTTCTCCCATTCTAACAGAACCTTTGACGTTTCTTGTAAGAATTCTTCCTTTATCTTTACCAGTTAGAACTTTAACGCGAACTTGAATTACTTCACCAGCAATACCTGTTCTTCCTACAATTTGAATAATTTCAGATTGAATTACTTCTTCGGTTGTAGAACTCATTCTTCGCTCTTACCGCCTTTAATTTTAGCAATTGATGAGACAACTTGGTCTACAATATGTTGTGCATCACCAGCATCCAAAATTGCTGCAGCGGCAGAAGTAATATCAATACCTAAAGATTTGCCTAATTCTTCCTTGTTTGGTACAAATGCATATGCTGCACCTTGTTCTTCACATAGAATTGGAAGATGTGCTACAACCTCTGGTGGTTCTACATCTTCAGCAATAACAATTAATTTACTAGTACCACGTTCGATTGCCTTTGTGGCCTCATTGGTTCCTTTCTTGACTTTACCGCTTGTAGATGATACTCTAACGGCCTCCAAAATTGGATTTACGAGGTCTTCTGGTGTCTCGAATTTAACATAATATGCTTTTCCCATACTTCGTCACCCTAGGGGTTCATTCTCCATTCTCTAAAACCTATCAATTGGTTTTAAAAGTGTTATCGGGAAATGATTGTCTTGACTTTTTGCAGGTATTCTGACATCAAAGAGTCTAATTTTTCTTGACTTTCAGCTTCTGCATACACTCTTACAATTGGTTCTGTACCGCTAGGTCTGATCATTACCCAATTTTTGGGATCAATTAAAATTTTGATTCCATCAGTAACATCAGAGTTTGGAAATTCTTCTTTTATAGAGGAAATTAATTCTGGAACTTTTTCAGAAGAACACTCTACCTTGTCTTTTGTGGTAAAAGACGGAGGCAAATCGGAAATCTCATCAGAAAGTGATCTTTCTGAAGTTGCTAAAAGTTCAAGCATCAATGCCAAGGTCATACAACCATCTCTTACTTGGTTATGAGGACCATACATGAACCCGCCATTTTCTTCAAATCCAATTAATGCATTAGTAGGAACCATTTTTCTTGAAACTTCTACGCTTCCGACTTTTGTTCTAATTACTTTAGAATTTAATTTCTCAGATATTACTTCAATGTTAGAACCTGAGTTCAAACATGTTACCACTAATGAGTTTGGATTTTTTGATAGAATGTGTCTTGTTAATACTAGTGCTGATTTGTCTCCTGTTAGAATTTCCCCATTGTTATCACAGAATATACTTCTATCACCATCACCATCAAATGCAATTCCAAAATCTGCACCATTATCTCTTACAGTCTGTGAGAGTTCAGAGAGATTTTGTGGTGTTGGTTCAGAACCACGTCCTGGAAATCTACCATCAATCTTTTGATTGACAAGAATTGTTTGACATTGTATTTCTTTACAGAAATCTGGTGCAGTTACAGCTTGTGCTCCATTTCCTAAATCTAAAACAACTTTGAAATTTTTTGATTCTACAAGTTTAGAATCTATTTGAGACTTTATTCCTTTAAGGTATGTTTCAATTGTTTTCTCGTCTTTACCTGTTGTTCCCCATTTTTCAGGAGTGGAAATCCAATTTTTTTTCATGTAAATATCTTCAATTATTAATTCATCTTCTCGAGAAATTTCTACACCATCTTTTGCAGCAGGTTTAATTCCATTATACTGAGGTGGGTTATGAGACGCAGTAATCATTATTCCGCCAGAATATCCCAAAGTCTTTACAGCAAATTCAAGACAAGGAGTAGGAACAATTCCTGCAACATTGCAATCAATTCCAATGGAGTTTAAAGCCGAACTAACAACTTTACAAATTACTGGACTTGATTCTCTTCCATCATAACCAATCAAAACAGGTCCTTTCTCAAAATATGTTCCAATGGATAAAGTCATGTCATGAACAAATTCCAAAGTAAAATCATCATCAAAAACTCCACGAATTCCATTTGTTCCAAAAAATTTTGCCATGACATTATTCAATAATAGATAAATTTGTGTTTAATGGCAAGTTCGTTGCGGGAGTCGCCCAGCCTGGTCAAAGGCGTAGGGCTTAGGACCCTATCTCTTAGGAGTTCGTGGGTTCAAATCCCACCTCCCGCACCATTTTGATTTCTGTGAATGATTAATAATGAGAAAATCTTCAACAAACAAAGTCATGAAAAAGACAGTAGTAGGAATTACAGTAGTAGGAAAAGACAGAGAAGGCATTGTTGCTACATTTACTAATTTTGCATTCTCTAAAGGTGGAAACATTGAGAAAGTGAACCAAAATGTAATCAAGGGACTTTTTGGAATGTATCTTGAAGTATCTTTTTCAAAAGCACTTGATGTGAAAAAATTTGATTCACAAATTCAAAACTTGGCTAAAAAAGAAAAGATGGATGTCAGTACTCATCATGAAACAAACTCACAGAAAAATATAGCAATATTTGTTACGAAGGAACCTCTTTGTCTTGAAACAATTCTTTGTAATGCAAAATCCCTAAAAGGAAAAATATCAGTAATTATTGGTACTGAAAAGACATTAGAACCATTAGCAAAAAAGGCAAAAATTCCATTTGTTACAGTAGAAGAAAAGAACCAACAAAAAGCAGAAGAGAAAATTATTCAAATATGTAAAAAATACAATATCGATTTGATTTCACTTGCTAGATACATGAGAATACTCAGTCCTAACTTTGTCTGGAGATATCCAAATAGAATTATCAATATTCATCCATCATTACTACCTGCATTTCCAGGTGCATTAGCATATGCACAAGCATTTGAAAGGGGTACAAAGATTGTAGGTGTAACATCTCATTACGTTACAGAAAACTTGGATCAAGGTCCAATAATTTTCCAAGATTCTTTCAAAGTAGATCCCAATGATACACTAGAGAAAATAAAAGCAAAGGGCCAGAAATTA
This sequence comes from Candidatus Nitrosopumilus sp., assembly GCA_046754445.1. Taxonomy (GTDB): domain Archaea; phylum Thermoproteota; class Nitrososphaeria; order Nitrososphaerales; family Nitrosopumilaceae; genus Nitrosopumilus. The sequence goes on along the minus strand of JBHHVV010000001.1, from coordinate 38,113 downwards.
GAAGCAGATACACTACTCAAAGCAACAAAAATGCATTTAGAAAATAAACTTGAAGTTCGTTGGAGAAAGGTTCACATTAAATCCAAGTGAAACAAATGACAGAAATCAAAGCACAATTTGATCCAGTTCTTAGAAAATATATTTCCGATAAAAAACAGATTGCAGTTATCCCAGTAGGCTCAATTGAGCAACATGGGCCACACTTGCCAGTTTCAACTGATACAGATATTGTTACCGAGGTAGCAAAAAAAATTTCAGAAAATAATGGATATCTTTTATTGCCTACTTTATCATATGGAGTTTCATTTGAGCATTCCCCATTTTTTAATCTCAGTATTAGAGAATCAACTCTGAAAACAGTTCTGACTGATTTGTGTACTTCGCTATTATCAAATGGAATCAAAACAATTTTCATAATTAATGGTCACCACGGGAATCTAAAACCGATAAAAAATCTAGATGTAAAACTCAAAAAAATCTCAAAGAACAAACTCAAGGTGTTTCCATTATCTTATTGGCATTTTATGAGCAGAGATTTTGATCATGCAGGATTTGTAGAAACATCATTAATGTTGGCAATCTCTAAAAATGTCAAAATGAAATTGGCAAAAAAAGGACTCATTACAGATAAAATGACAAAACAGGAAATTACAAAGCTTGGAAAACTAGCAAATCAATCATTTCCTAAAGCTACCAAAAATGGAATTTGGGGCGATCCAACAAAAGCCACAAAGAAAGACGGACAGGTGATTTTAGCTGAAATCGTCAAAAATTTGGAAAAAAAGTGTCAAACTTGCCTTACTGGGCATAGCTCATAGTTTCACCAATGGAAATTTAATATAATCCCTCAATATGCAAGTCAATAAGTGAAATAGATGTCCGTTGATATGGCAGTAAAAGTATTGGATGAGAGTATCAATCAAGTTGTATTGATAAAACTCAAAGGAAACAAGACCATTAGAGGTAATCTTCTTGGTTTTGACCAACACATGAATCTGCTACTCGATTCTTCAGAGGAAATTCCTGCTGAAGGCGATTCTAAGAGCCTCGGAAGCATTGTAGTCAGAGGAGACAATGTAGTTATGATCTCTCCTCCACCAGCACAAAATTAGGTGATTTGTAATGACGAAAGGTACAACTTCTATGGGTGGTTTTACAAAGAAGAAAGTTCACATCAGATGCAGAAGATGTGGTAAAAACTCACTTCACAAACGTCATCACCAATGTGCAAGTTGTGGGTTCCCAGAGGCCAAACGCAGAAAGTATTCCTGGATTAAATGGTATACATAGATGCAAGAAATTGCCCTTATTCTTAGTTCACTAGCCGGTGTTGCTACTGCAGCTGCAGTACGTAAAATGCCCAGAGACAAAAATCAATTACTCAGTCTTGGCGCCAGTTCACACATTAAAAGTCAAATTAATTCTCTAAAAATTGAAAAAGACATTCTTACTAAAACTATTTCAAGATTATATCAAGCAGATTCAGAATTTTCTAAAATTCAAAAAGACAAACTCTTACTAAAATATCAGCATCAATTAGGAATTGTTTTAGCTAAACTAGAAAAATTAGAGCAGGCAAGCAAGCATCCAGACTTGGGACCTGTTGGTGATGGATTGATTACTTTGATGGATCAGAAATTATCAAAACTAGATGATAGGTTATTTGAGTTATCATCAAAGATGATAAGTGCAAAAGTTGAGACATCAAAAACTAAAGAGCAAGAAGTAAAAAAGAAAGAAACAAAACAAGAATTTTCAAAATCTTTGAAAAATACATTCAACTTTGACATTCCAAAAGAATCAAAGATTGAACCCATTGAAATTCCACCAACAAAACCAAGACAATCATTTGAATTAACTACACTAACTAACATTTCAAGAAAGGAACCAAAATTCCCACTAATTGAAAAAGAAGAAGTAAAACAAGTTGTAAAACCAATGCCACAACCTAAAGCAATACAGACAGAACTAATTCAACCAAAAGAAGAGATAGTTAAAGAAGTTATTCAACCAAAGCCAAAAGTTGAAGATAAAATTGAGATTATTCAATCAGTTACTCCAAAACCAGAGGTCAAAGTTGAAACTAAACCAGATCTTAATGAAGAAGTAGCGAAGATTACAGAGTACAAGGCACTTCCAGAACCGGAAAAACAAAAATCTACAACACTAGATGACGACTTTGATGATGATGCAGATGATTTAGATAAAATCAAGGGAAATATCATGAAAGTTTTATCAAAGCTTGATCAAGCAGAGGTAGAGTAATTGTCCTACGATAATGCCATTGAGGCATTGTCAACTGATGCATTAAAGTTAGTTAAAGATGGTAATGTTATTGGATTGGGTAGTGGTAGAGCATCTACTGCACTTGTAAAATCACTTGCAAAATTAATCAAACTAAAAAATTACAATATTAGAGGAGTTCCAACATCTCTACAAATCAAATTGATTGCAGAAAAAGTTGGAATTCCACTTGTAGAAGCAGATCAAGTGAATCACATTGATGTGGTATTTGACGGAGCAGACCAAATTGATTCTCAAAAATATGTAATCAAAGGAGGAGGAGGGGCATTACTACGAGAAAATATTTTGTTTAGTCTTGCAAAAAAAGTGGTTGTCATAGCAGACAAGACAAAGTTTGTAAAAAATTTTACAAGAACTGTTCCAATAGAAGTTCATCCACTTGCAAGAAATACAGTTACTGATTCTTTGAGAAAACTAAGAGGAAATGTACAACTTCGTTCACTTGATAGAGGTTATCCATTTTTTACAGAAAATGGAAACATAATTTTAGATTGCGACTTTGGAACAATAAAAAATCCTAAAATACTCAGTCAAAAAATTAAACAGACCACAGGAGTTTTAGAATCGGGGATATTTTTGAGAAAACCAGACATCATATACAGAGCTAAGACTGGCGGGAAATTCGATATCATTTAATATGAATTCTATTTTTTGCCAAATTTTCCCAATAATGGAACAAAAACATAGTTTGGTTGGTTTTTAATTTCCTTAATTCCTTTTGATGTCTTTTTTAAGAGGATTAATGATTGTGAAGAGCCCCCAACAGGTGCAATAATCAGTCCACCTTCTGATAATTGATCAAATAAAGGCAAAGGAATTTCAGAACATGCAGCAGTGATTATGATTCGATCATATGGCGATTCTTTTGCATATCCAATACTTCCATCACCTAAAATAACATGAACATTATCAATACCAAGTTTTTCCAGGTTTTCTCTTGCAAATTTTACTAGACTATGGTGAATATCTATGGAAAAAACAGTTCCTGTTCCTACCAGATAAGACAGAATTGCCGTTTGCCAACCAGAACCAGTACCAATCTCAAGAATTTTTTGTCCATCATGTACATCTAGCCATTCAGTCATTCTTGAAACCACCCCAGGTTGAGAGATTGTTTGATTCTTCATAATTTGAAGTGGTTCATTGTAATACGCACAATCCAATTCAGATGCTGGAACAAATTTATGTCTAGGAATATTTCGAAATGCCAATTCTACATTTTTGTCATTAAGAAATCTTGAGTTCTTTAAAAAATTTATTAAATCATTCAATGCCACATCATATTTTTTTTCAATTTGAATTTTTTTCAATCAATGTAATTTCTACTTTAAATAATAAAAACAGATAGTTTTTACATTAAGAAAATTTCAAAATCAAATAATTTTTCGTTTAACTAACTTACCATAACCTAATTTGCCAATAACTTCAAAGTCTTCTGCAATTAATTCTCCCCTAACAATTGTTTTTACAGGCCATCCCTTTAGTTTTCTTCCTTCATACACAATATAATCAGAGAATCCCCCAAACAAATCCGAAGTTACAGTTTTTTCTTTTTTTAAATCAATCATTGTAATATCTGCATCAGAATCTTTTCCAAGAGTTCCTTTTTGTGGATACATTCCAAAGATTTGTGCAGCGTTTAGACTAGTAAATTTTACAAACTGTTCCAGAGTAATCCTATTTTGATTAACACCATCATTGAGCAATATTGGAAGTACAGTTCCAATTCCAGGAAATCCTGCAAGAGCTCCCCACACATCATCACCACCTAATTTGAGTTTTAATTGATTTGCAACATGGTCAGTTCCTATTGCATTAATGAAATTATTTGAAAGTGCATTCCATACTGCCTTTGAATCATTTTCAGTTCTAATTGGAGGCATCACTTTAGCAAGATAACCTTGCTGCTTCTCATAGGATAGTGTTAGATAATGAGGACATGTTTCAACAAAAATTTTTGTTCCAAGTTTTCTTTCTTCTTGGATTTGTTCAAGCGCTAGCTCAGAGCCAATATGAACAAAGTAAATCACACAATCATAATCTCGACCAAATTTGGATACTGTTTTGATTGCTTTTGCCTCATATTCAGGAGAACGGCTTTCAGACCATGCAGACAATCCATCTTGTTTTTTCGCTCTTGCAGTTTTTATTCCACATCCACATGATTCATAGTCTTCAGCATGAACCAATACGGGACAACCAAGCGAAGCAGCTGTCTTTACTATTTGTTCTACAATTTCATCAGTGACATCAACTTGATCTGCAACAAGTTCAGTGGAGTTTGGTGGCATATCCATGTAAACATGACCTACTTCCCCTCCAAGATTCATGTAAATTTTAAAAGACGTAATTCCTTTTTCAACACAAAAATTCATTTCAGATATTTGTTGGGGAGTAAAAATTGAAGCATGAATTGCATAATCAACATAATGATTTTCAGATGCAGCATCAAGTTGTGCTTGTAGTGAATTTGAAAAAGGATCTCCCAGTCTAAGCATTCTCATCATGGTTGTAATTCCACCAATTGCTGCAGCATGTGATTCAGTTTTTGCAGCTTCATTAATTGGAGAATATACTCCATAATGAACATGAGTGTCAATTGGACCGGGAACAGAAATTAGTCCATCACCATGAATCTTGTTATCACATGCAGGAATATCATTTGTGAATCCAACAATTTTTCCCTCATCAATAATGATATTCTTGTCTATCATTCCTTGAGGAAGAATGATGTGTGAATCAACAATTACAGCATCATATGTCATCTGTAAATATAATTTCTTGCAGTCTATTATGCGTTGAGAAAATGAATAAAAACAGAACTAAAAGAGATAGAGTATGGGCCGGTGGTTTAGTGGTATAATGCCTCGTTCGCAACGAGGATGTCGAGGGTCCGATTCCCTCCCGGTCCACTAAAATTTTGCAAATATATTTGACAAAAGTTTCTAGAATTACACAAACAATAATTGTAATTACCATTCATCAATTTCTTCGTCAGTATCATCATCAGAGACTGATTTTCTTGAAGGTCTTACTGGAATGTAAATTCTCACAACATTTGCACAATTGTAATGCACTTAGGGAGTTGTTTGTATAATATGACAAACTAGGCAGGTATTGGAACAATCGGTCTTGAAAAAATTCTATAGAACGTGAAGATTCCTAAAACCTCAACTTGTTCAACAAGTAAAATAAAATACAAATGTTCTAACCACCCTCCAGTAAAGTCATTCATTATAGCATAAGTAATTGAAAAAGCATAATCAAAAGTAGAATAAATTCTATTATCAGAATCATAAACGATATGTATATTTTTTAGATTATTTGGATTTATCTGCTCAATACCGCTGTTTGAAACTATAGCATCATAAAACAAGGCCTTGTCATCAGAGTAAACAGATTCTCCTCTTTCCATAAATAACATGGTGCTGCCAAAATACATCAAAGATAAAACAGATAAAGATATTACAATTTTTCCAGTCTTTCCAAAAATTGTTTTTTTCATTTGTTTTTCAAAAATATTACCAATCCTTCCTAATTTTCTTTTATTTATTAAAATTAACAAGACTAGTACCAGACCTGTAATCAGACCAAAATTTCCTAACCAGTGATCAGAAACATATTCAACAAAAATTAACCTTAAAGGTAAGAATATTCCTATTAGGAATCCGATCACAATTAACTTTTCTTTAAAGTCACCTTGTCCCATGCTACCCTTAACCTGAATTTAGTAGATTCATCATTTAGTTAAAACATTTCGAAGAATTACTCTGCGAGAAACTATTATACATAAAAAGAAAATACTGCCATTATGGAAGTTTTTGATGGTAAAAAAGCTGCACAAGAATACATGTCAAAGCATACTTTAGCATTCTCAACTCCAGAGTTAACTCTAATGAGATTTGCATTTTGGTTGGGGGATTCAGTTCCTGATCCAAACAATGATGGAAAAGGCATTCCAAGAATGATGACCTTTTTGACCGAACAAGACTTTGAACCAGTATTAATTGACGATGAAAAATATGAACCATCAGGTGCAGTTAGAAGTTCAGCTGTTGTCGGGAATGCATACAATGAAGTTAATGCAGATGGAAAGTTTTGTTCAGAATGTGGTACAAGTTTGTCTACTACTGCAAAGTTTTGTCCTGAATGCGGTACAACACAAGATTAAGAAAATTATTTTTAATTGATTTTATGCTTTAGATCCACACTTTGTGCAAAACTTTGCATTTGCTCTAAGTGCTGCTCCACATGAAGAACATCCATTTCCACTTTGTTGTGGAGCAGATTGTCTTGGCATCAAAGCTGGATCTGGTGATGGCAATGTTCCAACATCTCCAAATGCCTCTTGTGCAGAAACAATTCCCGGTGGTCCTCCACCAACAGGATTTTCAGCAGTTCCTGATCTTGGTGGCATTCCACCAGCCATCCCTCCTGCCATCATTCCAGGATTTCCCATTCCAGGCATCAAGCCGGGAGACTGTGTATTTCCAGAACCAGTTCCTAATGATTTTCTCATTTCAAATATTACTTTGATGGCAAGAAATTCTAATGCTGAATATGCTACAGTGTAATCACCTAATTTTTGGAAGAATTCTTTGTCACTAAGTTGGCCTTTCTTGTACATATTATTAGTATCCAAAAATGATTCATAATATCCTTGAGATTCATCAAACAAACTTTGCAGTTTATCAAAGAGCATGTTTAGTGTATCCACTTCGCCAAATGACATAATCTCAGTCAATTTTTGGAATATTAATTACTTTAGGATCAAAAAAGAGAAAAAACGTATTTGAGTTTATGCAAGAGCTCTATCAATCATATTTTTGTATGATTCTTTAGAAGCAGCACCTACTTGCTGGCTAACTATTTCACCTTTGTTTAGGAGGATTAAGGTTGGAATACTAAAGACATTGTATTTTGATGCCAATTCATTGGCCTCATCAACGTTAACCTTGACAAATTTTACTTTGCCATCATAGTCACTTGCTAATTCTTCAACTACTGGACCTACCATTCTACATGGGCCACACCATTCGGCCCAAAAGTCAACAAATACTGGAATGTCAGAGTTTATCACATCGACTTCCCATGACTTTGCATCTGAAATTTGAGTAATTCCCATTGTATTGATATTTTATTGACCATACCTAAAAATGTTCACCAGAATTTACACCATATTTTTTGTTGTAGAATAAATTTTGATATATACTTAAATGACGTTTTTGTAAAACTCAGATATGAGCTCAGAACTTAGATTAAAGAAATTAAGAGGTTCGGGAGGCTACGTAATGGCCACAGTTACTGATGAACAACAGATGAAAGGGAATCTAGGTGGTCCTGATCTGTTTTTAGCACCAATCGGAAGACTTGATGCTGAAAGAATTACTAAACATTTTTGCAATACTTGTGAAAAAGAATTCGAAGGTTCTCCAAAAATAGAATTTGAAAATCCTAATGAAGAAGTTGCAGAGAATTTACTGTTAGCTGAAAAAGGACAATACATTTGCAATTCATGTAACTCTTCAATTGCAGAATATAGGGAATTCAAAAAACAGGATGAAGATGGAGAGGTAGGAAGTGCAAAACCTATGCAACCAGAAATAGATAGTCCACCACAACAAATTGCAGAACCAGTTGTGCAAACTCCACAAGAGACAGTTACACAACCAGGCACTGCAACTTCTGTTAGTTCAATTGAAGGTAGAGGAGTGTATGATGAAAATGCTAACAAGATTGGAACTGCAAAACAAGTAGGAATTGATTCTACCCAATCAATGGTTCTAGTAATTACTAAAAACGATGGTACTGAAGGCAGTATTCCATGGAGTAACATAAAGAAAGTTGGAGAAGTAATTCTTTTAGGAAATCCAGAAGATGCAGATCCACCTGGGAAATGTTCCAACTGTGGATTTGGAAATAAAGAAGGTTCCAAGTTTTGTGAAGAATGTGGAACCAAGCTCAATAGTTAAAAAATTTGAACAATGACACTACAGGCGAAAATGTAATTTGGCAAAAAGATCCATCTCAAAAGGAATAATCAAGGACATTGTTATTGTAGGTGTAGGAGTTTTAGTTATTTGGATAGGATTACAATTGGTATTTGGAACACAAAATCCATTTTATGTAGTTGCTAGTGGAAGTATGATTCCAGTTTTACAAGTATATGATGTTCTCGTAGTTCAAGGACATGAACCTTTTGAAGAAATTGAGGTAGGAGACATTATTGTGTTTAATAGACCATCAGATCATAACAGAGTAATAGTTCACAGAGTTGCATCAATCCTTGAGGATGATCCGAAAACAATCCGAACTAAAGGAGATGCAAATCCTGCATCAATTCCTGGAACTGACTTTCCAATTACAGAAGAAGAATACATAGGAAAGGTAGCTTACACCATCCCTCAAGTCGGATATATTACGCAGCTGTTAAAACCTCCCATTAACTATGTGATAATTGCAATTGTAATAGGCATCATGGTTGTAAAACAGTTTGCAAAGAAGAAAAGTGAAAAAGAACTAACATTCTCGGATCCGCTAGATTCAGAAAAGACAGATTCCATTGGAGAAATATCGAATATGGATAAAATAGAAAAAGATTCAGAATATTCTGAACATGTAGAGAAACCAGATTTGAAAGATGCAAGGGAATCCATAATAAAAACTAAAACAGATATGATTGATGATTTAGATAAAGAAAATCAGACAGATAATTCTAATAATAAAGAATAATCTCAAGTTTCAGGCAAACAGGTTCACATTATGCAAAAACAAATGCAATAGATCGTCCTGTTTGCTAGGTGATATAATTTCGTCAATTTTCCTAAAAAAGGATCCTAAGAAATCATTAGTTTCAAGAGTAGTATCATTTATCAATTAGTAAAAAAATACTTGAAAAAAAGCATTCAATTAAAATTAGATTTTCAGTAAACGATTCTAAAGAACGGAGTCTTTTGTTTTGAATACTCGTTTAAAGTATTCAGATGGTTCTTGAGGCTCTTCAACATCATTTTTAATTCCTGCTAGATTCTTTGCTAGATTCTTTTTGTATCCTACTTGCATTTGTCTTTGAATCTGTATTCTTTGTGCCTGTGGAGAACCTGCACCATGCATCGATTCTGTAAGATATCCAACCGCATTTCTACCAAGAGTCATGTTTTCAATTAATCTTAAAATTCTCATTCTATTTTCAACATCTACACCTTTTCGTCCTGCCAAGTATTTTTTAAGTAATGGTCCTGCTTCTGGATGTCTAAAGTCTTTTTCAGATGGAAGAGTAACAACTAATCCGCCAGCAATATCTTGTGCTAATCTACTTATTTCATATGGAAATCTAGTAACATTGTGCTTACAAACTTGTGCTAACATATCATCATTGAGAAATACGCCTGATTTCATTTTCTGTCCTTGATGAGAAGATGCAATTCCTGCAGCAAATATTGTTTCATTAAGATGCGTCATCTCAATTATTTTATCTTTAATATGAGAAACTTTAGGAACTCCATTGTAATCTGCAATAGTTGCTGCTGCTCCAATTAACACATCACCTAATCCTGTTTTGCAAACATAACTACGTCTATGATAACAAGTAAAACGTTCTACTAGCATAGATGCAAATTCGTATTCCCCATTCATGAAAACTTTGTCCCATGGAATAAATACTCTATCTAGTATTATGAGGGCTTCTTGTCCACCAAATTTTGCGTTACCATCATCAATATCACCTTCTTCCATACTTCTTGTATCACAAGACTGTCTACCATAGATGTAGGTGACTCCTTTTGCATCGGCTGGAATTGCACCAACAATTGCCCAATCTTTGTCAGTTTCTGTAAGTCTAATGGTTGGCATTAAAAGTATCCAATGTGAGTTAATACATCCTGTTTGGTGAGCTTTTGCACCAGAAACATAGACTCCTTTTTCATCAGAATCAACAATTCTTGTAAACAAATCCGGATCATCTTGTTCTGCAGGTCCTTTACTTCTGTCACCTTTTGGATCAGTCATCGCACCACCGATAACAAGATTTTCCTTTTGAACCATCTTTACAAATTCTAAGAATCGTTTATGATAGTCAGTTCCATGTTTCTCATCGATTTCAAATGTTGTAGAGTGTAAAGAATTCATGGCATCCATTCCAACACATCTCTGGAAACATGTTCCAGTATTTTGTCCAAGTTTTCTTTGCATTTTATTTTGCAAAACTAAATCTTCAGCACTTTCAGCAATATGTAAAAATCTATTAACTTTCAATCCAGTTAATGACGAATCAGCAGATGCTAATGCTTCTTCACGTACTGCAAGATCATAAGTTTCTGCAACAGCATTAATGGACGGTCTAATAATTGGATGATCTACGGGTTCTTTAATTAATTCTCCAAAGAGATAAATTTTGAGATCGCGACCTCTCAAACTTTCAATGTAATCATCACCTGTTCTAATTGTCTTCAAGACATTAGCCATGTTACAATATTCATCGCTATGTTGTATAAATATTATAAATTGAAATCAAGTAAATTTTAGGAACGAATTGCGATCAAATACCTATTCTGACATCAAGAATTCTACAACCTTTACCTTTTTCCATGACTAGAACTGGATTCATGTCTAATTCTTTGATCTCTTTAAAGTCAGATACAAGTTGAGATAATCTCTGAATGCATTCAGAAAGTTTTGTAATATCTGATGGTTTTTCACCACGTACTCCCTGTAGGAGTTTTTGTGTTTTAATAGAGGCAATCATATCATCTGCTTCCTTATCAGTAACGGGTGCAAGTTTGAAAGTTACATCTTTTAGAACTTCAACATAGATTCCACCCATTCCAAGCATTATGACTGGACCAAATCCAGGCTCAAGTTTGGAGCCGATAATTAGTTCTTTACCACCTTTAACCATCTCAACAATAAGAACACCTTTTATCTCAGCTTTCTTGTCGTATTTTTTGGCATTCTTCACAATAGTTTTGAATGCATCTTTAATTTCAGAATCATTCTTTAGATTTACTTTGACACCGCCAGCATCAGATTTGTGAATAATCTGAGGAGAAGCGATTTTCATTACTACAGGATAACCTATCTTCTTTGCAATTTTAATTGCCTCTACTTCATTTTTTGCAAGAGCACTTTGGGGAAGTGGCAAGCCATATGCTTTGAGAACTTCTTGTCCTTCTTCTTCCAGAAGATTTGGTCTTTTCTCTTTTTTGACCTTATCAAAGATCTTCTTTACTTTAGCTTTGTTTACTTTGAATTTTGTAGTTTTTCCTTCTTTGGTATTTACCCAAATTGCAAATTTTATCATTGCAGCTAAAGTTCTAATTGCACCTTCAGCATATGTGTAATAGGGAACATCTCCTTTGGATAAAATTTCCCTATTGGTGATTCCCTCATCCAATCCCATCAAGCTTGCAAGCATTGTTTTTTTGTATTTCTTTGACATGGCAACAATAACTTCAGCTAGTTTATCATAGTTGAGAGTTCCAGAAGGAGTACACATAGAAATGACGGAACCAACTCTTGGATGTTTTAGAACTCTATCCAAAACATTGTGGAATCTATTAAAATCAGCATCACCTACAATGTCTACTGGATTTCTAGAGCTTCCCCAAGGAGGAATTACTTCATCAATCTTTGGACGGATACTATCAATCTTGGCCATTCTAATTCCTGCTTTAGAGCAAGCATCAGTAGATATGATTGCAGGACCACCTGCATTTGATACAATGACTAAACCGCCTGCTGTTGGAAGTGGTTGTTTTGAGAATGCAGTTGCATAATCAAAGAGTTCCTCCATAGTATCAACTCTGATTGCACCTGATTGTTTGAGTAATGCATCATAAATTTCATCAGACCCCATCAAAGCACCAGTATGAGACATTGCAGCCTTTGCACCCTCTGGACTACGACCTGATTTGAGAACTAGAACTGGTTTTTTGAGTTTTTTAGTAATATTTTTACAAACTTTGAGGAATTCCTGACCATCACCCATATCTTCAAGATACATTACAATTACTTTGGTTTGTTTGTGGTTTGCAAGAATCTTTAGAACATCAACTTCGCTCATTGCAGCTTTGTTTCCAAGGCTTACAACAGCTGAAAATCCAATTCCTTGAGCACTAGCATCTTCAACTAGTGCAGCACAAATTGCACCGCTTTGTGATACAAGTGCAATTTTTCCAGATTTTGGTGTAACTTTAAGAAAAGTTGAATTCATCATTGTTTTAGGATCAAGATTCATCACGCCAAGACAGTTTGGGCCAATGATTTGGATTTTGTATTTTTTAGCAATATCTTTAAGCTGTTGTTCTCGTTTAGCACCTTCTTCATCTACTTCTTTGAAACCAGCAGTAATGATAATCACTCCTTTGATTTTCTTCTTACCACATTCTTCTAAGACTGGTGCAACAAGTGTATTCTTGATAACAATAACTGCAAGGTCAATTGATTTTGGAACATCTAAAACGCTTTTGTATGCTTTCTTGTAAAATACAGTATCTCTAGAAGGACTAATTGGGTAAACTGCTCCTTTGAAACCATTCATAATATTTGATGTAATTGTAGCACCAACACTTCCTCTTTTGTCAGATGCCCCTATGACAGCAATTGATTTTGGTGATAAAATAACAGATTCTGTCATGATGAATTGGATCTAAGGATTTTGTATAATAAAGTTATTCATAGAAATTTCTGATCTCTATTTTCTAGCTTCCCAGCATCTTTCCTGCTAGATTCTCTTTTCTTGGAATCCACTTGATTGTTACATTAGTAGATTTTCCAATCACATTCCAAGCTTCCCGAGCAAGATTTCGAAGTTGTTCATTATTAATTGCAAACTCATGATTTAGTTGATTTACAGTATTTTTTGAATCACTGAAAATTGTTACGTCATCATCAAAGCCTACAAACTTGTTAAGAGCTGAAATTATTGCCATATATTCAGCCTGATTGTTTGTAATTTCAGGTTTTTTTTCATAAAATGATTCTCCTGATTCTTTAACAAAATATCCAAATCCCCCATTAGGACCACCAGAACCGTCTACGTAAACACTAATTCCCATCTTTATACAACCTTGTTATCTTTACACTAAGATTAACTACTATCATGTAAATGATTGTAGATATTCCTTGTGATATAATTGATGCCAAGTAGGGATCATAGTTTATAATTAAAAAATAATATTGCAAAGCCCATCTGGCAACAGTATAAACTATTTCAGCAATTCCTAAAGAGGCTACTAGTTTTTTAAGATCATGTTTTAGTTTTACAGTATCTGTACCACCTGATTTTAATCGATATTTTTTTCTGTTATCAAGATAGAATAAACCACTAAAAACTGAAAAGTATATGACATAATCTGTAATTGTAGTGTATGTAGTGTTTAGAATGTCAGCCTGATCTGATAAAATTTGTGCGATTACTGCAGAAATAATTATTGAAGCTGCAAATGCAATTAGAATATTTTTGTTAAGCTTTAGATATTCTTGGAACACATCTAGGAGAATTGTTTGTTACAATTAAACTAGTATCAATCCAATGTAATTTTTAAGAATATTATTAATCCTGCAAGTTCTGCAATACCTACACCTAACATGTATGGAAAAATTTCATGCGAGAAAATTTGTTCCATTGAGAAATAAGCCAAGGCACCAATTACATTATGTAAAAAAAGCATTCCTGCAACCACAATCATTCCTAATGGAAGTTGTGCTCGTGTCTTACCATACATCTTACCAAATATCACAATTAGAATTCCAAGAATTCCCATATTTGCAATTGATACAATAGATAAGACTAGGGAAGTAGATTCCATTTAGAGTGAAACACCTCTTGAGCTTTTATTTACTTTTATCCAATTTCCCTTCAATTTCTTCAAATGTCTCCATATTTACTTCAAGAAAGTTAGAAATGAAATAGGCTACGCCGTATTTTTCTCCAACTTTAGTGATCATGTTATTTTTTTCTAATACTCTAATATGATGCTGAATTGCCTTGTAATCCAAACCCATCTCTTTTGCTAATTGATTTGTATTATGTGGATTTTTCTTTAATTTTGAAATAATTTTTAGACGATTTAATCCCCCACGTGAACCTGCAAATACAAACCAAAGTAGTCTTTTTGCATCAGGATCATTTGCCATAAGTTATGAATTTCTTCTAGCTAACTACTAAAAGGTATTTTGGGATTGAATAAAAGTAGAAAGTATAAAAAACATAATCAAGCAAATTTCTTTGAAAGAGAAAATGATGTTAAATTATGATGCACCGTTATACAGACCACCTTCTGAAGCAAGGTCATTAATTTTTCAAGTTACATTAGGTTGTTCCTTTAACGAATGTTCTTTTTGTGATATGTATAGATCAAAAGAATATTCTGAAAGACCATGGGACGAAGTAAAATCAGAAATTGATATGATGGCAAATTACTTGCCAGATACTAAAAGAATTTTCCTTGCAGACGGAGATGCATTAAACATTGATTCGGAATATATGATAAAAATTCTAAAATACATAAAAGAGAAATTCCTAAATCTTGAAAGAATTTCTTGTTATGCAATGCCAATGAATATCCTAAAAAAATCATCTAAAGAATTAAAGAAAATGAATGAGTCAGGATTAGACATGTTCTATTTAGGAATTGAAAGTGGTTCAGATATTGTTCTAAAAAAAGTAACAAAGGGCGCCATTGCAAAAACAATCATCAAATCTGTAAACAAAGCAAAAGAAGCAGGATACATCATGTCATGTATGGTTATATTGGGCTTGGGGGGGAAAAAATATTCTAAAGAACATATCAAAGGAACAGCTGAAGTAATTAGTGCATGTTCACCAAATTATGTAGGAGCACTTACACTATATTTAGAAAATGGCATAAAACAAGAATTTCTTGACAAGTTTGAAGGGGAATTTGTAAGAATTAATGATGATGAATCATTAGATGAGCTTCATGATTTGCTAAGTCAGATAGAGGCCAAGGAAGAAATTGTCTTTAGAGCAAATCACGGTTCTAATGCATATACAATCAAAGGTACATTTCCTCAGGACAAACAAGAAATGGTGGAGAAGGTTGAATGGATGAAACAACATCCAGAAATTGTACGTCCTCAGGGATTACGTGGGTTTTAAACTAGATTTCCTTGATTTAGATATACAACTTTGAAGATTTTAACTGAATAACCACCATTAAAAATTTTTGTTGTCTCACCATCATTAGAATTCAATACTCGGAACTTATACTCATAGACTCCATTTTGATTTACACTGGTTTGAGCAAAGTGAACTGCATCATTGTCTTTGAAAATTTGAATGATTACTGGATAACCTTCAACATGATTTGCAATTTTTCCCTCAACAAATCCCCATGGTAGAGCATTTTCTTCAGGAGTATGGAAAAATATTGTTGATTTTTCTAATCCAATAATTCCATTAATTGGAATTAATTCAGTTTGTGGTTCATGAGAATGATCATTAATTAGAATTTCACCTGAATGAGGATGAGCAAATGCAGGATTTGCTGAAAATGATAACATGATAGTCAAAGTCAAAACACTAGAAAACAAAACAAATTTGTTCATAACAAAATTAAATCAATGAGTAATTTAAGAATTTGTCAAATTAAAGATTATCAATTACTGGTTTAAGATTTTCTGGTAGTTCTGGAAGATCAGTATGACTTTCATTGTTTTGGAGAATTTCTGGCCCAATTCTTCTTACTCGTTGTGTTCCAATAAGAGTATCAATATTTCTTTGAATGTCTTTTTCGGATAAAACAGACTTTAATTTTTCAGTTACAGTTTCTTCGTTTTCATATTTTTTTATCCCATATTGAACTAGGATGGTTTTCTCTTCTGAAGAAAATTCAGCCATGCTTTAACCTAATGCTTTATGACTAAAAATCTTTGTTTGATCAAAAATAGTTAAAATACGATAAATTATCCTTAGGTTAAGTTCATTTTAAATCAAATGATTTGGAGTTCAATTATTTATTTTTACCAAAAGCACCTTGATGATCACTTAAACAACATGAGCATTGTTTTGTATAGCATTCATTAGTTTTTTCATGTCCACAAGAACCACAATGACAGAATATATCATCCCTCATGATATGATATATTCATTTAGATAGTTAAACTAATTCCAAATTATCATAATTGAAAATTAATATCAATTTGTAATAAAAAAATTAGGATTGTTGTTTATCAAAAATTATTATCATCAAAAATCATCTAAGATACAAACTGGAATCGGTCTTGTTTGTATCCTTCTTGTAATTTTCCCTCTATGGGAATTCTGTTTCCACAAAAATTACAACAGTTGTTTTTATCTAGGTGCATTTCTCTGATACTAAATCCGTACCTATTAACAACTATTTTATTGCATTCTGAACAGTATGTATGCTCCCACTTGTGGCCAGGTACATTTCCTAGATAGATGTATTTCAATCCCACATCTTTTGCAACATGATAATGTTTTTCCAAAGTTCCAACAGGAGTACTGGGATATTCCATCATTTTGTAGTCAGGATGAAATCTTAAAAAATGAATTGGCATTTCTGGTCCAAATTCATCATAAACAAATTTTGATAGTTTTTTTGCATGTTCCAAATCATCGCCTACTTTGGGTACAATCAAGTCTGTGATTTCAACATGGATTTTTGTTTTATCTCTTATTTCTAATAGTGTATCAAAGATTGGTTGTGGATCAGGTACTCCAATGAATTTTCGGGTAAATTCTTTCTCTGCATTTCCTTTAAAATCAACAGTAATTCCATCAAGAAACTCATTCATCATTGAAACTGATTCAGGAGTATCATATCCATTTGACACAAATACATTAAACAATCCTTTTTTTCTTGCAGCAATTCCACAATCACGTGCAAATTCAATAAAGATTGAAGGTTCATTGTAAGTATATGCAATTCCATGTGCACCATACTTTACAGCAGTATTTACAACCTCATCTGGTGTCATATCAATTCCTTCTACAGTACGTCTTTGACTGATATCAGAATTCTGACAGTATCTGCAAAGCCAATTACAACCTGTTGTTGCAATTGAATAGACTTTACTTCCTGGCCAATAATGTATCAAAGGTTTTTTTTCAATAGGATCAACATGGCCTGAAATTACTTTTCCATAAGCATATAGCTGCAGTTTGCCATCTTCATTTCCTCTAATTCCACACAAACCGATTTGTTCCTTACCAATCTCACAATAACGTGCACAAGCAGTACATTTTACCTTGTCATTTGGAAGTTTTTCATATAATTCTGCTTCTTTGCCAAGTAAGGGAGTCAATGTTTTTTATTGTTATTTTACATATTTAACAAGTATGAGAGAATCAAACCAAATTTCAAAAATTGAAGGAAATGAATTAGTAAAAATGGCAAGAAAAGCGGTAACTGAATTTTTAAAAAATAATTCAAAGATTGATGATCATGAATTTAATTCTAAATTTGATTTTGATTCAGGGGTTTTTGTAACAATCAGTAAACAAAATTCCTTGAGAGGGTGTATAGGATATCCAATCCCAGTAAAAAAATTATCTAATGGATTAATTGATGCTGCAATTGCAGCAGCAACTGAAGATCCACGATTCACTCCAGTAACTATTGATGAATTAGATCAAATTGTCTTTGAGGTAACAATTCTTACTCCACCAATAGAAATCAATGTCAATGATCCAAATGAATACTTATCAATAATCAAAATTGGCAGAGATGGATTAATTGTAGAAAATGGATTTTCATCAGGATTGCTTTTGCCACAAGTTCCCACAGAATACGGTTGGAATGTTAAAGAATTTCTAGAATATACATGTGAGAAGGCAGGACTTGAAAAAGATGCATGGAAAGATATGACAACAAAAATTTCAAGATTTGAAGGAGTCATTTTCAAAGAAGAATCACCCAATGGAAAAATAGTGTGGGAATCATCTACTGATTTTTTATAAAATAATGCATCAGTGCAATCATGATAAGAGAACCTGTTGTTGCAGGACAGTTTTATCCAGATAATAAAAAAGACTTGGAGAATATGATTAAATCTTGTTTTGAACACAAGTATGGACCAGGTTCTCAAGAAATAGAACCAGAAGAGAAAATATTTGGAATTGTTTGCCCTCATGCTGGATACGTATACTCTGGCCCTACAGCATGTCATTCTTACAAATCAATCTCATCTCTGAATCCTGAACTTGTAATAATTATTGGACCAAATCATTTTGGAGTAGGAGAAAATGCTGCTGCTGCCATAGATGCAAAATGGCAAACACCGTTAGGATTAGTTAAAATAGATTCAGATGCTGCAAGAGATATAACTAAAATATCAAATATCATTGAAATTGACAACTATTCTCATTCTCAAGATCACAGTTTAGAAGTTCAGGTTCCAATGCTTCAATCTGTGTTTTCTAATGAGTTTCAAGTTCTTCCAATTATTTTACTTGCACAGGATATAGAGACTGCAAGAGATATAGGAAATGCAGTTGCTGAAATTGCAAAAAAGAAAAATTCGATAATTGTGGCATCATCAGATTTTACACATTATGAAGAAAATTCTTTTGCCCATCTACAAGACAAAGCATTGATTGAACCAATTTTAGAGATGGATGTTGAAAGGTTTTATCAAGTTCTAATAGAAAAGAGAGTTACTGCATGCGGTTATGGAGCAATTGCATCTACAATGATTGCGTGTAAAAATCTAGGGGCAACAAGAGGGGTATTACTTAGTTATGCTACAAGCGGAGATGTATCTGGAGATATATATTCAGTTGTGGGATATGGTGCGATAAAATTTGTTTAGTAATATAATATTCAAAAAATTCAATTTTTAGGTTTTAATCCAAAATCTTTGTAAATGAAAGACCAGATTGCTGAAATCCCATATTTTTATAGAATTGATGTGATTCTTTTCGTTTATTTCCAGATTCCAATCTAATTCTATGACAATTTTTCTCTTGTCCTAAGGAAATGCAAGAATTGATGAGTTTTCGGCCAATACCTTGATTTTGATATTTTTGTCTAACTATCAATTCTGGAATGTATAGTTCCAAAGTAGAATGATTTAGTCTTGGCAACAACACGGCACTCACCATACCAGCAATCTCAATTCCATCAAGGTATGCAACAAGTATTTTTTTATCCGAATCATCAAGGTATTTTTTTACTAATTTGCTAAAAGTCTGAACATCTGAATCTTTTTCTGGTTTTGGGCGACCAAGTTCATACAATAATTCAAGAATCATATGAATATCTTTATCAAAAAACTCTCTTATGATTACATTACTCATGATTAGATTATAGTATTATTCTTTAAGAATTGCATGATATCTAGCATAGAGAGAATTTAGGTGAATAGATTGGAAGAAAATATAGGACAAACAATAATCATTATAATGATAGTTTCTGCAGTTGGAATTTTTGTAGGAATAAGAATTTGGATGGTCTTTAGAAAATAGAAAAATTAAGATCTTTTTTGTTGACAAGTGAAAATTTGGATCAATCTTAAATATCATTTTGACGTATTAACTGTAACGAGAAACCGTTATTCTGCGTAGTAGAGTGATAGGTATGGGAAACAATTCATGTTATGGTAATCGTTCCTAGATTCTTTTGTTTTCCAAGTATTTCTCGTTGTCTTGATTTTAAAAACATATTTTTTAATTATTTAAAAATGAAAAAAGATTTTATTTAATCATTAACTGGTAGTTGAATTGTAAAAGTTGTAGGATTATTTTTAGCAGAGATAGTGCCACCGTGTAAATCAACTATAGATTTTGCAAGAGTAGTACCAAGACCGGTACCATATTTTTTTGTAGATGTATGAGATATGAAAAGGTGTTTCATCATTTCTTCAGAAATTCCATTCCCAGTATCTTCAACCTCAATTCGCACTTGTTTATTTGATTCAAATGCTCTAATAGTGATTGTACCCTTTGTCTCCATTGCCTGAATTGAGTTTCTAATTAAGCTGGAAAAAAGTGTAATCAATTTCTTTTTTATGCCTTTAATTGCAAAATCATGTTTGGGAAGAGTTATAAAAATTTCAGACGGAATATTCTCTGGAATAGATTGTTTAAGAATTTCAAATAATGAGACATAAGTCATTTCCTCAGTATGATTATTTTGTGTTTTAATTACTGATTTTTTATTTTCTTCAAAAATATTCTGCAGATTTAGTATTGCTTCTTCAATTTTTTGAAAATTTTCTAATAAATTTTCATTAATTACTGATTCAAGATATTTTTTAGTTAATGAGTTAGTATTTTTAATAATTGCAACATTATCTACTATATCTGAAAATTCTTTAGTATCTGATAGTTGTGTAAGGATTTGTTTTCCATCGCTTGTTGGAATCATAAAGCAACTCTACTTTATCTAACTATGAATAGTTGTTAGTCCGTTTTAAAAGAACACTAATCAAACAATTATTGTCCAAATTGAACTCAAAAACTAGAATTTTGTAAGAAAAATGTAAGATGGGATTAGTTGAGTCAAAATGGGCCCACGGGGATTTGAACCCCGGATCTTCGCCGTGTAAGGGCGACGTCATAACCGACCTGGACTATGAGCCCAGAAACCTACCTTGTTGAAATCCATTTAAACTTTGAGACGTGGGAGAATCTAGAAATTTGATTAATAATTTAGAAATTCATGAATATTTTTGATTTTTTTTCCAGTCCAATTGGTTTAGGCCATGTAACTCGAGACATAGCAATTGCAGATAATTTTGAAAATGTTTCAACAAACTTTGTTACTGGTAGTGGAGCTGCAAAAATTCTAAAAAATCTAGATTTACAGGTTCAAGATGTATATAATCCACCTTCGTTTATTATTGAAAACGGATCATTGAAGAATCCTGCAAAGTGGTTATGGCGTTATTATCAATACTATAAAGAATGTAAGAATATCTCAGAGAGAGTTTTGAAAGAAGATATTCCAAACTTGGTGATTAGTGATGAGGATTTTGCATCTTTAACAGTTGCACAAGAAATGAAAATACCAACGGTACTTGTTACAGATATTTTAGAGACTCATTTTACTAAAGGGATTTCATCAATAATTGAAAAAAAGATGAACAGAGCAATGCAAGATATTAGTAAAAAATGTGAAGTCATAATTTTACCTGAGTATGGAGAGGATCAAGATAACATCAAAAGAGTAGGCCCTATTGTTAGGAAAACAAGGTATTCGAGAGAAGAATTACGAAAGAAATTCTCATTTGAGAGAAAAACCATAGTAATATCTATTGGTGGAACTGATGCAGGATTATTTCTTATTGAAAATGCGTTAGAAGCAATTTCAAAAATAAATCAAGATATTGAAATAATCTTAGTGTCAGGTCCAGCAGTTTCTAGAAAATTTGAAAATGTTAAGAATTATGGATTTGTAAATAATTTACATGAATTAATTTCAGCTGCAGATTTGTTAATTTCACTAGCTGGAAAATCAACTATTGATGAAGCAAATGCATATGGAACACCTGCAATATTCATTCCAATAAAGGGACATTTTGAACAAGAAGATAATGCAAGAGAACAAGGATTTAGTTTTGATGATATCAAAATACTTGATAAATTAATTTTAGAAAAACTAGAAGTGAGGAGAAAACAGGTAAACATTGATGGTGCAGAAATTGCTTCAAAAATTATTAAAAATTTAATCAAATAACAATCAAATACTTAAAAGGCCACTGAGTTTTGGTGAAGTACTATGACTAATCTAATAGTAGCCAAATTTGGTGGAAGTGCACTAGGTCCAGATGGAGTGCTTATTCCTAAAATTATTCAGCGTATCAATGATTTAAAAAAAAATTCCAAGGTTATTGCAGTTTTTTCAGCACCTTTGACAATACATAATGAAAAAAAGCGATCACTCACAGATGTGATATTAGAGCAAGGAAGAAATGCAGAGAGTGGGATATCTCCCTCACTTGACATTGTAAGGTCAACTTATCAAAAAATTCTGGAAATGGTAAATTCTGAAAATAAAGAAAACTGCAGAATTGTAATTAATTCTAATTTAGAAATGACACAAAATGCACTAGATGATGCCTTTGAGAGTAAGGAATTTGTAGATGAGATTCGCTCTAGAGCACTTGCATTTTCAGGTGAGATATTAATGTCACATGTAATGAATCACATTCTAAGAAGTAATGGAATAAAGTCTGATGCAGTTGAATTTGATGATTGGCCAATTATTACTGATAACAATATTGAATCTACTAATTTTCTTCCATCAGAATCAAGAGAGAAATTAGGAAAAATGGGAGAATTGGTTGAACAAAATGAGGTAGTTTCCATGGGAGGATTTATCGGAAAAACAATTGATAATGTAACGACAACTTATGAACGGGGAGGTTCAGATAGAACAGCTGCTGATTTAGGAATATTATTTCATAAAAAATACAACACCAGTATAGATTTTGAAAAAGATAGTGCCGTAGTTTCAGCAGATCCAAAGATTGTTGAAACAGAGTTAAGAGAAGTAGATCAGTTGTCATATAATGAAGCAAGACTTGCGGGAATGTTTGGTATGAAAATTTTAGATCCAATTGCAATTAAAGAGATTGTAGAAAATGGAGTAGACATGCCAATTACTGTAACAAATATGAATAATCCAGAAAAAATCACTACCATCAAAAGAGTATTAGATGAACAAAAAGGACATCCAATAAAAATAGTTACTGGAAAAGAAAATTGTGCAATTTTTAGAATTGAAACGAATTCTATTCAGAAATTATTAACTTCGTTAGAAAAAGACAAACGTTATAGTGAATTTATTATTTTATCACCATTTACTAAAGATGGGATAGGATTTTCTAGAATTTTGTTTTTAGATGGTGATTATGTAAAGAGAAATGAAAAATATTTGTTAGGGTTTGATTCGCTTGCTACAATTACATACAAGAGAGGAGTGATCACATTAATTGGTGATGAGATGTGGAGAGTTCAACAAGTTGCTTCAAGAACAAGTGCAAAGATCGGTGAAGCGGGATTGAATATTTTGAATATGGATGCACAAGAAGAAACATCACGAATTATTATTGTTGTAGAAGATGCCGAAGACAATATTAGTAAAGCGATAAAAGCAATTCACAAAGAAATTTCAGAGATTAATTTTATTTAGGAAAAGTGTGGCGCACGGGTTTTTACACCTGTACCGCCATCAAGGGTTTGTTCTTGGACCATTATCTAGATTCAGTCCGGGCGTTACCCACAACACGCGATATTATTACTAGCAGTTTCTAGTATTTAGAGCTGATCTATATAGATCATTTTACAAACGCTCAGCTGCATACCATAGAATAATTCCAATTCCAAGAATGGCATACCACTTGAAGTTTTTTTTATTCATGAAAATATTTGCTGAGCCTAAATCTTCATCTTTGTATGTTGTCAAACGGATTTTTCTCATTTCAAATGCCTGACCTACTAAGCCTATTACTAGAAGTGCAATTGCGATTGAACCTAAAATCCATTCCATGCTAAAATTAGTCATTCATTAAATATGTAGTTTCCACATCATAGTAATACCAGAATCAAAAGATAATTCTTTAAATTAGCAGGGTTTTTTTTGTCTCCTATGAAAGAGATTGGCAAAATATGGATGAATGGAAAATTAGTACCATTCAAAGATGCCAAAGTACATGTGTTGACACATGCATTACATTATTCAACATCAATATTTGAAGGAATAAGATGTTACAACACTCCAAGCGGTTCAGCGATTTTTAGATTACCAGAGCATGTTGATAGATTCTTCAAATCTGCAAAATTGTATTCAATGAAAATGCAATTCACAAAAAAAGAAATTTCAGATGCAATAATTAAAACTGTAAAAACTAGCGGACTTAAAGAATCATACATTAGACCATTAGCATATTACGGATATGGAACAATGGGTCTAACTCCAACTCAGAATAAAGTAGATGTATCTATTGCATGTTGGGAATGGAAAATGGGAGAATCTAAAGCAGGAAAATTTTCGGGTGCAAAATGTAAGATGTCAAGTTGGATAAAAATTGATTCAAGATCTCAACCAATGCAAGCAAAAGCTGCATCTAACTATGCAAATGCCGCACTTGCAAGGATGGAAGCATTGGAAAATGGATATGATGAAGCTATCATGTTAAATTCACATGGAAAAGTAGCTGAAGGTAGTGCTGAAAATATTTTTATTGTTAAAGACAATGTCATTCAAACACCTCCACTTTCAGCAGGTGGTTTAGAAGGCATTACCAGAGACAGCATTATTCAAATCATTGAAGAAAACAGTGGGTTTGTAATTGAACGAGATATAGAAAGAGATGATCTCTATACAGCTGATGAGATATTCATGACAGGTACTGCTGCTGAAGTAAAATCAGTTACACAGATTGACAAAGTAAAAATTGGAAATGGGAAGATGGGAAATATTACAAAAGCATTACAAAGATCATTTTCAGATGTAGTTATGGGTAAAGATGAAAGATTTTTGCCATGGTTAACATATATCTAATTTCCACGAAGTTTTTTACCAACAAATATGATTGATGATTATGGATTCTTGTGCTCCTGGAGATACTTTAGAAATCTGTTGGTTTTGTAGGAAAGGGCGTCACAATGATTGTATGAAAGAAATTCCTACTCAAGGAAAATCAGACGGACCACATGATTGTACTTTTGATACAAAATTGGTCCCATGCAAATGTCAACACTAACAATTAGTATCAAATACAGCTCCAATTGAAGAATTTTATGAATTACAATAAGGAATTTTGGGACAAATATACAGATGAAAATGAAGCCAGATACAACAAAGAATTTGCAAAATTTACCAGAGACTTATCTGTTTCCTTAAGATGTACCAGTATTCTTGAAATTGGATGTGGAACTGGTATAGATTTACGATTATTTCCAAATACATTTCAGATTTATGGAGTTGATCTAAATGAAAAAGCATTAGATATTGCAAAAGAGAAATTACCAATTGGAAATTTTAAAAAAGCAAGCATTACAGAATTGCCATTTGATGATTCCTCTATAGATTTTGTTTTCACTCATCAATTATTGAATTATTTGGATGACGACACATTAGATAAAGGAATTTCAGAAATGTATAGGGTCGCTGGAAAATATATTATGAATTGTGAGAAATTTGAAGAGACAGAAAAGATCATTGACAGTAATCATAAATTTCGAAATGTTTGCAAGAGATGGCTCAACTATAATGTAAAAATTGTCAGTAACGTAGATATGCATGAAGATATAGAACCTGACAAATCTAGATTTACTCTTTTAAGAAAACTATAATTTTTCTTTATTTTTAATTTTAGAAATTTCTAAAGAGAAGTCTCTAGGAATTATTATTGTGAATTTTGTAGGATTGTTTTTGACTGAAATTTTTCCTTCATGTTGTTCAATAATGTTTTTGCAGCTAGCCAAACCTAAACCAGTTCCTTTTTGTTTAGTAGTAAATAATGGTTCAAAGACTTTTGGAAGGTTTTCGTTAGAAATTCCTTCACCTGAATCAACAAAGTCAAGAACAACAAAGTCTTTATTTTTTGATATGTCAATCTCAAGTTTTCCTCCTTTAGTCATCGCTTGAATTGAGTTTGTAATGAGATTGAGAAATACAGCCTCAAGTTTTATTGGATCACAATTTATTTGAAAATCATTTTCAGAAACTTTTACCTCAAAATTTTGTGGAATATTGACTTTTTCTAAAGTAGTCTGAATTAAATTATTTAGAGAAATTTGGGTTAATTTTAGAGGTGAATTTCTCACATAGCCTAGCACATCATCAACCTGATGAGAGATTCTATCAATACTCTTCTTTATCAAATCAATACGATCAACAATTTTTTCATCAGAAATTTTTGTATCTGAAGATGTTTGATTTATCAAATCCACAGACATTCTCATTACAGATAATGGATTTCTTAGGTCATGAGCAAGACGTCCAGATAATTCTCCAATTGCTGAGAGACGTTCAGATTTTAATAATTCATGGGTTTTTTTCTCTACAAGATGTTCAAGATTATCTCTTTGTTTAGTTAATTCACTAGTTCTCATCTGGACTAATTTTGAAAGATTCTTGTTTATGGTTAAAACTATTACAACAAAGACTACAAGCATTGCAATAACTCCAAATGTGATGTTCTGAGTTGAAATAACTTGATTAGTTTGAATGAATACGGTATCAATTAATGAAATGAGTACAACTAGACAAACAATTGCCAAGGTTAATGGAATTCCAAATTTTCTAACGGCATCATATTGGATATTTTCAGAAAAGAACATTGCGTATTTTTCTGAAGTAATGTTTGCAATGTTTAAACGACTAAAAATAGAAAAAATTAATAGAATATAACTATAGACGTAGATCAAATCAACTGGATGTCCATCATAATAGGATCCGTCAAGTTCTGCGAATAGAAAAAACGTATCAGCTATGCTGTATATAATTAATCCAAATAATATCAACATCCAAGAAAAATTTGCTCCTCTCTTTGTAAGAAATAAGACACCCACAATTGCTGGAACTAATTCAATTGAAGATAATAGTGGGTACGCAAGTGCAATTGAAACTGCAAATGTATTTTCATCAGATATATCATCATATGCAGCCAAAATAGATGGAATCAAAAACGAGAAAGACAAACCAATTGCAAACAACCAAACATTCTTGCTAATGTGTTTGAAAATAGGCCTGATGGACAATAATAGAAACGAGATCATCATCGGATATGCAAAAACATAAAAAATATCTGCCTCTGATGGGAATGGCTCTCCTTCCCAGATGTGATCATAAGCTTGCCATATTTGTTCAGCAATAAACCAAGATGCGGAACCTAATGCAAATAAAAGAAAAGCTTTTGCTTGAAAATGATGTTGTCGGAATAATTTTACTGTCAGAATTGAAGAATAAACAGTAAGAAATCCCGGAAGAATTGCATATGTTGGAATTGAAATCCACATGAATTGAGCATCATTAAGAAATAGTCTTGTTTGGTACAGAATAGTAAATCCTACTAAAGTGATGATTAAAGTAACGAGTGTTCGTTTATTGTTAATTGATGAAAAGGCTATACTGTTCAAACTCTTAACGTCACATATTTACTGAATGTATAAAGATGTATTTTGATTAATTGTTAATTTTTTTAGGCTCGTAAAATTTTTTGAGAAGATGTATTACGATGTTTGATTAAAACGTGCAAACAGTCTTTAATAGTAAAGTATGAACATATTATTTCATTGGATAATACAATATTGTTAGTGGAAGATGATTTAGATTTAATCTCAATATATCAAGAAATTTTAAAAGTTCATGGATTTGATCTACATATAGCAGGAAATGGAAAGGAAGCCGTTGAGAAATTTAATCAAATATGTCCATCATTAGTAATAATGGATGGTGAAATGCCTGTGTTAAACGGATATGAAGCTTTCAAACAAATCAAAGATATAGATAACAATGCAAAAGTGGTGATTGTTACAGGATATGGGGAATCAGAACCAAAAAACATTGATGCAGTTAAACAAGGACTAATGAAAGTTATTTCAAAACCATTGGGAATAGATGAGTTATTATCTTTAGCTGAAAAATATACAGAGGTGAAAATTAAAACATAAATAAAATTTGAATTTAATTATATTTTGTTTTTCAATATATATCAGTCAGAAATGATTAGTGAAAATCAAATTATAAAATTACATCATATAATGAATTTACATTAATTCAGAGACAACAATTTTGCAATAAATACAAATTTGATTTTTAATATGCTAAAAAAATTATTTGAAAGTATTTTTAAAAAAATACAGATAAATCTAATATAGTACTATAATATGATAATCATATATTTGAAAAATATAATCTAGTAATTATTTACAGGAGAAATAATGAGTTATAGTGTACTTGTTGCAGATGATTCTGCGTTTATGAGAACATTCCTTTCAAAAATTTTTAAAAATACTGCAAATGTGAGAGAAATTTTTGAAGTAAAAAATGGAATAGAAGTTCTAAAAATGTATAAAATAAAAAAACCAGATCTGGTAACAATGGATATTGATATGCCGGAATTAAATGGAATAGAAGCAGCGAAACAGATTAAATTATTTGATCCTAATGCAAAGATAGTGATAGTATCATCATCTGACAAAACTAACACTAGAGCAGAGGCTAGAGATGTGGGAGTTCATGGATATATTACAAAACCATTTGATCGACTAGAAATAAAAAAACAATTGATGATCTTTCAAAGGAATATTGATTTTTATGAAATTATGAATTAATGTATAGCAGGACTGTTACAAATGATCAAACAGGTATTTCTAATCCATTATGAAAAATTGAATATATGGTTTTAATGCAGACCATGATAATTAATGATTCAAGAGCAATGAGACAATTTCTTGAAGATATTGTAAATTCATATGATGATTGTGAAATTATGGGATCATATTTTGATGCAACTGTTGCACTAGATGATCTTAAAATAAAAAGGCCAGATGTGATTCTTTTGGATCTAGAAATGCCTAAAATGGATGGAATTACATTTCTAGATAAATTAAAAAATAAAAAATACCCCACAATAGTTGTAAGTAACTATGCATCAGACGGTTCTGAAATTGTAAATGATGCTTTGGCTTTAGGAGCAGTTGATTCGTTAAAACCACCTCCATCCAATTCCAAGAAAGATTTTGAAGATTTCAAGAATTTACTTCACCATAAATTAGCTAAAGCATCACTGAAATCACAAAGATATACTTTAGGAAATTAAAAAATCATTTGAAAAATTAGGCTAATCCACTAATCGATTTTAAAACATGTTCTAGTTGTTTTAGAGAACAAGGTTTTTCTAAAATTTTAGATACATTAAATGGCTTTATTTTTTGCTTGTTGCTTTCAGTATTATTTCCAGTCAAAATAATGACTTTGGCATTAGGATTTATTCTTTTAATGTTTTCTAAACCATAAATTCCATCATAGTTAGGCATCGACAGATCCAATAAAATCACATCAGGACGATATTCTTCATACAATTGAACTGCCTCCAATCCATTATGACCAGCCCCCATAACACGGAATCCTTTCATTTGAAGGAATTCTGTGATTGATTCAAGAAGATCATTATCGTCATCTACTACCACTAAAGATTGAGACATTAGTAATGGAATAATCTTAAAATTTCATTTAGGTATGAGTATGTATTTTTTGAGACACACATTTCATCACTAGTCAATAATAAAATCACATAAGTATCAGATAAACAAGTCCAAAATAGATGGATGAAGATATAGATTTTGAAAAATGTGCTGATCCTCTAATGATTATACTAAATTCACTTGAATTAATCAAACTTCAATATGCAGGAGTGATGGATGAAGGAATAACTACGTATCTTGACAGAATAGAAAGATCTTCAGAAAGAATAGAACAATTACTCAAAGAATTAAAATCAAAACATCAGATTTACAACAAATAAAAAACATAGTTATTCAACATCCATGTTTCATCTATTTTTATTTTGAAGTTACATAAGAAGAATAAGCGGGTCTAAAGGGATTCGGACCCTTGACAACCGGATTAAGAGTCCGGTGCGCTACCTGGCTGCGCCATAGACCCACCAAAATAGATATGCCCAGAGTTGTTATTAATCTTGAGATTTTAAAATAAATGAAAATTTAGTTTTGTGTTTTTGCTTCAATCTCATTGTATTTTTCAATGATTGCAGTAAGTGCAGTTGAAACTGGAACATCGTTCATCTTTTTCTTTTCGGCAAGAAGTTTTTGATATGCATCTAGTGTAATATACACTGGAATTGAACCATTTCCTTCTAGTAAACCTCTAACATTGTATAGTGCTGTCTCCATTCCTTTCTCAGCAGATTTTGCAAACTTTGCTTTATCCAAAATTGCTCCTAATGGACCAAATGGCATTTCATAATCTACTGACATGGTTACTCTGGTGAGATTATTACCTAATGATTTGAATTCATTAGTTATTACCCAATGTTTGAATGGACCTTCAATTTGTTTTGCAGAAATTTTCTCATTTCTAACAAATTCAATTGTTTCACAATCCCACTCTAGACGTTTGCCGCTAAAGTCACCAATGACTCTAAAAGTTGTTCCTACACCCATTCCTTCTTTGATATCCATAGGAACGACTGTCATACCTACTGTATCATTCTTGATTTGATCAGAAACGTGTTCTGGTCTTGCAAAGTAAGTAAAGACACTATCAACTGGTGTTTTAATGTCTATTGATTTCGTAACGAGTGTCAACGGTTCTGTTTCTTGCCAATAAGGATTTAAAGGTTTTGAAGATTTTCCATATGAAATTAAATTACATATATTTGGTGTGTTTCTATTGACATCATGAGTAAAAAGCGATCAGTTTTTTTCATCTTTTTTTTGTTATTTTCATCTGTTTTGATATATGATAATGCATATGCACATTCTATGTTTAATTCAGCAGAACAGTTTGAAGGTGGTTATAGAGTTCAGGTTGCAACAGATCCAGAATTTCCGCAGATTGGAGAGCCATCTAAATTCAGAGTGAAAGTTACTGAAGGATATGAGTATACAGATGTGGACAGATTTACAATGGGGATGAGAATTTTCTTCAACGATCAACAAGTAGACACAATTCCACCCACATCTATTGAAGGTTCTCATTGGGACTTTGATTATGTTTGGAGAACTCATGGAAATCACGTCATACTAGTTGATTTGTATGATATGGAGAAAAATCAAGGGATTATAACTTACAAGTTTAACATGGGGACTCAGAGTCCATTTGGAATGATATTCCTTGCAGCAATTACCGTAGGCGCTTTATGTCTTTTAGGAGTAGTAACATACATCTATGTTCCACCATTTTTAAAAAAATCTAAACTTTAGATTCTATTGAAACTCTAGATATTCTAAATGCAAATAATGTTGTAAGTAAAACCATTGAGAATAGCCATATTCCTATTCCCAAATGAATAGCAACTAGGACTGCATGAAGTTTTGTATCAATTACCAAAGCACCAAGAGTTATCTGAGTAACCACCAAGGCAGTTGCAATAGAACTTGTGATTTTTATTTTCAAGTCTGAATTCTTGTTAATCAAACATGCAATCATTGTTGCAGTAACTAATGTTCCTGTAGTTGCAGCAGCAAATCTATGAATCCACTCAATAAGATATTCCTCTGAAGGCAATACTCCATTGGGACACAAAGGCCATTCAGGACATGTCAAGCCAAGTCCTGCAGCCGAAACATAGCCTCCAACAAACATTAGTGAATACAAAACAATCATTGTTGCTAATGCAAGATACTGTAATGCCAAAATTATTCTACTATGAAACTACCTTGCATTCCTTGCAATGCATGTCCTGGAACAGTACAGATATAGTAGTAAGTTCCCGGAGCACCAGCAGTAAATGTGACACTACCACTTTCTCCTGGTTTTAGAGGATTAGATGCGGAATGAATTGCAGAATCCCAAATTACATTGTTAAAGTCTTCAGGATCAGTAACAATTCCAAATGCATGAAATGACTTTCCATCATTTTCAGCATTAATGGTTACCTCATCACCAGAATTTACACGAATTTCTGGATTGTGTCCGTCTTCGCCAGGCAATGCATTAAACGCTAGAGTTCTAAAGTCTGAAGATTCTATAAAGTCTAATGTAAAGTCATGTGAAACACCTGTTGGTGCTGCTGCAACAGAAGAACCTCCACCTTGAGATGGACCCACTATAATCTCTCCAACCATTCCTTGTTCTCTATGTCCTGGAACAGTACAGATATAGTAGTAAGTTCCCTCCTCACCGGCAATAAATTCTGATGAACCACCCTCACCTGGTTTTAATGGATTAGATGCTGCACCAATTTCACTTCCTGGAATAATTCCTCCAAAACCCTCAGTAGCTTTTGTCACACCAAATGCATGAAATGACTTTCCATCATTTTCAGCATTAAAGATGACTTTGTCTCCAACATTCATGTGAACTGTTGGATTATGCCCGTCTTCTCCAGGCAATGCATTAAACGCTAGAGTCCTAAAGTCAGAAGATTCAATGAATTGCAAATCTTGTGTAATAGTCTTTCCAGTTGCAGCAGCTGGTGCTGCACTCTCTGCTTCTCCTGCCATCATTGCAACGACTGGGGGCGGAGTTGAAATCCAATAGTCCCACATAGAAAAGAAAATTATACCACCTACGATACAGATTCCTAGCATAATTGCCATCATCTTTCCAGTTCTAGCCGGAGTTGTTCTATAAATTTGGGAATTATCGTGACTCATTTCATTTATCTCCTAATGTGATGGGTTCTTTGCCTCAAATGGATAATAGTATTTGCCACCCACACCAAATGGGTCATCAGTGTCTGCAGGCTTTCCTTTGCCTGCACTGTAAATGATGTTAGCTAAGAAGATTGCCATACTGATACCAATAATCATTGCGCCTATTGATGCAATTTGGTTCATGGCAATCCATTCTGGAATTGGAGGATAATCGAAAATTCTTCTTGGCATTCCGTACAAGCCAAGTACATGTTGTGTAAAGAATACCAATACAGTTCCTATGAAAGACATTACAAAGTGTATCTTACCCATGGCCTCATTGTACATTCGTCCGGTAACATATGGATACATGTAGTAAAGGAAGCCAAATGAGCCAAATGCAATAGTACCCATTACAAAGAGGTGGAAGTGACCAACTACCCAGTATGAGTCATGGGTTTGGAAATCTAATGGCATGGCTGCATTTGCAACACCGCCTGCACCTGCAGAGAAGAATAGTGCAATTCCTCCAACTGCCCACATCATTGGCGTTGAGAACTTTATTCTGCCGTTCCACATTGTTGCAATAAAGTTAAACACATGCAACGCAGATGCTGGAACTGCTGCAAGAGTTCCTACCATAAAGACTGTTTTTTCAGTAAATGACATGCCAGTTGCATACATGTGATGTGCCCATGATGAGAAACCGACAATTGATAACAATACAAATGCAAAGATACCAGAGTTGTAGCTGTGAATTGGTTTTCGTGAGAATCTCGGAATAATTTCATACATCATACCAATTGCAGGAATTACCAAGACGTATACTTCGGGATGGAAAGTAAACCAGAACAAGTGTGCATATGCAATTGGGTCTCCACCCATTGCTGGATTAAAGAATCCAGTAACACCCAATCTATCTGTGAGTAACATCAATAATGCTGCTGCAAATGTTGGAATTGCAACTAGAATAATCAAAGATGATGACAAAAATGACCAAGCCAATAGTGGAACTTGCCCAATTGACATGTCTGGATGCTTACATTTGAGGATAGTTACAATAAAGTTGATTGCACCAAGAACTGATGAAATTCCCAATATTTTCAATCCAAAAATCCACATGTCTGCTGCTGGACCAGGAGCACTGATGATGGAATATGGAGGAGTTGCATACCATGTAAAGTCTGCAAAGCCTAACCAAATTAGTGCACCGCCTGGTGGAATCATCCAGAACGCTATTGCATTAAGTTTTGGATAAGCCATGTCTTTGTATCTAACCATAATTGGAACAAAATAGTTACCAACAGCAGATGCAAAAGGCAAGATAAACAAAAAGATTAACGTTGTACCATGAACGGTAAAGATTCTGTTAAAGGTCATCGAATCAGCAATAATTTGTGAGCCAGGTAAGAACAGTTCTGCTCTAATAATTAGAGCTAAAGCACCACCCATGAACAAGAATCCTAGTGATGTTATAAGATAAAGTAAACCAACATCAGTATGGTGTGTTGAAAACATTATCTGCCATATTGGACGTGGCTTTTGTAATTCTAGAACCATTAGTTAATCTCCTCACTGAAAACAATTGAAAGTTGAGATAAAAGCGTTATCAAGCTGATGGTTCCTCCACAATTAATTTTCCTCGCATATTATAGTGAATTAATCCACAGTATTCCCTGCATTGAATATCATGTTCTCCTGGTTCAGTTGGAGCAAACCAAACAGTATTTACTCTACCTGGAACTGCGTCCATCAATACAACATAATCATGAATGTTAAAGGAATGATTTACATCTTTAGAATAAATTTCAAATTTGTAAGCTTTGCCAGCTTCTACATGTAGTTCTCCAATTTCTTTTGTTCCATCTTCATGTTCAAAAGACCAGAACCATTGTTGCCCAGTTACTTTGATTACTTCAGCTCCTTCTGGAACATGTTCTACCAGTCTTTCTGCATTCCATGCTTCTGAACCTACCCAAACCATTAATGCAATTACAACACCAACGTAAATCCATTCAGGCCAGTTAGAATGTGCCATTTCTACCAGTCAGTCCCCTCATATGGTGTTGGTTTTGCTTTTGGATGAGATTCTCTGAATCTCCAAACTTGCCAAATAATTGTACCAGAAACTACAGCGCCTACTACAAATGCTATAGTCATCATCCTAAAGAATAGATTCCAAATAATGACTCTACGATCAAGATATTCTCCAGGTTCGTCTCCTGCAGCAAAAGCGTATTCTACAGCTGGAATTACTACCATAACTGCCAATACTAAGAATAATCCGACCCATTTCTTCATTAGCGATTGAATGACGTGGCCTATAATTTCTATTTAAGGGTTTTCAAGATTACTATCTATCGGCTTTGATCGAAACGAGATGGATGCATTACGTTTAGTCCAGCAAGTGAAAACTTTCGTTCTTTTTCTCTAAAGAGATTTAAAGATGCATTTTCAATTATTAACTCAAATAGATTTGTTGGAGAAAGATCAACTATTGTGGATAGCATTGCTTTGATTGGATCCATATGGGTTACAAGTACTACGTTCTCATCAGGATGTTTTTCGACTACATGATCAACTATTCCTAGAACTCTTTTTTTGACTTCAGAGAATGTTTCAACTCCATTATGTGCAATTTCCAATTCACCATTATAGAATTTCATAAAGACATTTCCATGGCTGGAAAATATTTCATCATATGGAACACCAGTAAATTTTCCCATGTCAAGTTCAATTAGTCTGTCATCAATTTTGACATCTATGGAATTATGTTTTCCAACAATTTCAGCAGTATGTTTTGCCCTTTGAATTGGACTAGAGTAAATTGCAGAAATATTCATGTGTTCAAGTAATTCAGCAGTGTGTTGAGCTTGTTGTTCTCCAATGTCTGTTAGCGGAACACCCTCTGTTCTTCCAGCTAAGATTCTCTCAGTGTTATTTTTTGCCTGACCATGTCTTAGGAAAATTATCTGTCCCATATTTCCCAAATTCGAATAGAGATAATAATAACATTATCTGTTAGAAATCATGAAAGTAGGAATAATTGGTGGAACAGGTGGAATGGGCAAAGGTTTTGCTCTAAGATGGTCACAAAACCATGATGTTATAGTCGGCTCTAGAGATGCTGCAAGGGCATCTGAATCAGCTGCAGAATATACAAATCTTGCAAAAGAAGCATTTGGTGAAATAAATGGAACGATCTCTGGAAATGATAATGTTTCAGTTGCAAAAGAAAGCGATGTTTTGATTTTATCAATTCCATATGAGAATATTGATTCTACATGTTCTGCAATTTTGTCAAAAGTAAAAGATAGTTGTGTTGTTGTATCTCCAATTGTTCCAATGACAAAAACAGATGTTGGATTTGAGTGTGTTTCAATTAAAGAAAATAAACCATTTTCGTACAAACTAGTTTCAAATCATATGAAAGACAAATCAAAACTTGTATCTGCATTTCATGTCATTTCTGAAAAAAAACTTGTCAATCCAACACTAGAGTTGGATTACGATATTTTTGTTTGCGGAGACGACAAAGAATCGGTTCAAGTAGTAAATACTTTGATTGATGAAATCAAGGGATTAAGATCAATCTACTTGGGTCCAATTGAATTGTCATATCTTGCAGAAATGTCTACTCCATTACTTCTTAATGCAATGATTAGAAATAAGATAAAAAATCCTGGAATAAAAATTATCTAAGTCTCATGTTATGAGTCACGAATATTATAGACGGGGCAGAAATTGGTATACTGCAATTGGAGTAATGTTTTCTGTAATGGCAGGAATTGTTTTAGTTAGACAGTTACTGATATGGGGTCCAGAGTTTGTGGAGGAATTTCTGCTTAATGGAGAAATTACTAATGAAAAAGTTTCAATGGCAATGCTATGCTTTGGTATTTTTATGATAGCATTAGGATTTAGAAAACATGAGCAAAAGAGATGAATTTCTAAAATCACAAAAGATTTTACGATTAGCTACCATTGGAAAAAATAAAACTCCACACATTGTGCCTGTTTGGTATAGATACAGTGCAAAAAAATTCTACATTGGAACAAACACAAGAACTCAAAAGGCAAAAAATGCAAGGAAAAACAAACATGTTTCATTTTGTATAGATACAGGAGTTAATGCTCCAGATATTTACGGAGTAATGGGACAAGGAAAAGCAAATTTAATTTTTGAAAAAACCAAAGTTAAATCAATTGCAAAAAAAATTCTGCTACGCTATTTTAGATCACTTGAGAATAAATCTGCAAAAGAATTACTAGATGATACTGATTGTATTATTGAAATAATTCCAGAAAAACTTTCAGTCTGGAGCTATTGACTGACAAATTCTTCAATTTTGTTCATTGCAGAATCTAACACTTGTAAACTAGGAAGATAGACTAGTCTAAAGTGCCCACTCCCATATTTTTCTCCAAATCCTGAACCATGAACAGTCAACACACCTTTTGTCTCTAATAGTTGTGTTACAAATTCTTTGTCAGTTCCAAATCTATTGTCTTCAATTTTTGGAAATGCATAAAATGATCCCTTTGGATTGGAACAAGAAATTCCTGGCATTTCATTTAGGCGTTTTACTACCAAATCTCTTCGTTTTTTAATTTCTGAAACAAAATTACTAATGTAATTTTGGGGGCCACGTAAAGATTCCAAAGCAGCATGTTGCACTGGAAGACTAGTTGCAATTCTTACTCTTGCTAGTTTTGGGAGATTTTCTCTTAATGCCTCAAGTTGTGGTGATTGATTAAATGCAATGTATCCAATTCGCCAACCAGACATTAAATGGACTTTGGAGAATCCATTTAGTACAATTACTGGTGAATCTCCTGCAACTTTGCCAATGCCTACAAATTTTTCATCAAAAACAATTTGATCATAAATTTCATCACATATTGTGTAGAGATTGTTTTGGTTTGCAATTTCTACTAGCTCTTTAAGTGATTTTTCATTGAATACAACACCTGTTGGGTTGTTTGGGCTGATTAAACAAATTGCTACAGTCTTGGATGTAATTTTGGATTTTATATCATCAATATCAGGAGTCGAATTATTCAAGTCCACTGCAAATTCCACAGGAATGCCTCCGTGTAATCTTACATAGGAAGCATATGGTGGATAATAAGGTCCAGGTAGTAGAACTTCATCTCCTTCTTCTACAATTGATGAAATTACCATGTCTAGTCCTTCAGAAACACCATTAGTAACTAGAATTTCATCAGCCCCAATGGATAGACCTTTAGCGTTTTCTTTTTTTGCTATTTCTTCTCTTAACTCTAAAAGTCCTTCAGATGTAGAATAGTAATTTTCACCTCTGTTAATTGCATCAATCATAGCTTGTTTGACATTGTCTGGAGGTTGAAAGCCAAACTGTACAGGATCACCAATGTTGAGGTAATCTACTTGCATTCCTTTTTGTTGTACTTTTCTTGCAGCAAGAACAATATCTCTTATTGCGTATTCAACACCTGCTACTTTTTTTGATACCTTCATAATTATATCAGATATTTAGGCCTGGTGAACTATCTATATATCTAAAGATA